>NZ_JAAKYZ010000001.1:0-300000 GCF_015229955.1 Campylobacter concisus | reverse complement strand
AGTGTAAGTCCCACTTCCCAAATGCCCTGCTATGCCTCTCAACTAATGGACTAGCTCTGCCTGAGCATGTTGATGAGATCGTGCGTCTTGGCGTGAGCCACGTGACAGTGACTGTTAATGCCGTGACGCCAGATGTTGGCTCGAAGGTCTATTCGTGGGTGAGGTATGAAGGTAAAAACTACTACGGCGAAGAGGCTGCTAGGATACTGCTAGCGCGCCAGGACGAGGGCATCCGCAAGCTAAAAGAGGCTGGCATGCTAGTAAAGATAAACACCGTCGTCATCCCCGGGGTCAATATGGACCACGTCCAAAGCATCTCAGCAAAGGCAAAGCAGTGGGGAGCTGACATAATGAACTGCATGGCGATGATACCGGTGCATGGTACGCCTTTTGAAAATTTAAAATCCCCTTCAACCGATGAGATCCACCGCATCCGCAGATCAATAGGTAGTGACATAAATCAAATGTCGCATTGCAGTAGATGCCGCGCTGATGCATGTGGAAAGCTTGGCGAAAGATAGCGATAAAAGGCACTGAATTTAGTGCCTTTTGCATTTTTGGTTTTTGGTTTTTGGTTTTTGGTTTTTTGCTCATGTGACTTTTGTTTTTTTTCTTGTGTGGCTCGTGAATCGTGCGCCTTGCAGCTCGTGGCTCTGGGCTAAATTTTGTAAAGTTTGTTGGATATCAAAGTTATAAAAAGCATAAAAAGGTGCGGTTTATTCGTAGATAGAATGAGTTTTGCTCAAAAACAAAGTGGCTAAAATTTCTTTACATTACTTTGAAAAACATCTTTTTACAAACTCTTTTAAATAGGCTTTTAATCACGCATCTTAATGCTTTACTTACTATATAGACCTCAACCGCTACTATCTTCATCTATCTCGCATCTTTGATAGTCTTTGTTGGTGCTTATGATATGAGTATGCCCTAAGAGCTCTTTTGGGCAACTTAACCATGAAATTTCTGTAAAAGTTTATAAATTTAACTTTGCCTTAAAAATATAGACGCCGTTTTATGCGACGTTTAAATTTATGCTCGTGTTTGTTTTGCGCTTGCGTAAATTTTATCCTAGCAAACTGCCTAAATTTACACTTGCTTTAAATTTACAAGCTCAAATTCAGCCCAAAATTCGCTTCCAGCTCCAACTTCACTTTTTACTCCAAGCTTTGCGCCGTGAATTTTAGCGACGTTTGCAGCGATAGCAAGACCAAGACCGCTGCCTGTGTTTAGGCTTTTGTTTCTTGAGCTATCAGCTTGATAAAATTTATTCCAGATTAGCTCGCTATCTTTTTTAGAGATACCCATGCCATCGTCTTTTACAGACAAAAGTGCGTGCGTTTTTGATACGCTTAAATTTAGCTCGATCTTAGCCGAAGCAAATTTAAGTGCGTTGCTTAAAAAGTTATCCACCAGCCTTGATATCATCAGCTCATCGCCGAGAATTACGGCATCTGGTGCCACCACGCAGCTAAATTTTAGCCCCTTTGCGCTTGCTAGCTTCTCATAGTCGCTGGCTAAATTTTGCAAGATAGAGCTTAAATTTATATCTTTTAGCTGTAAATTTCTGCCAGCCTCCAGCCTTGAGAGCTCTAAAATTTGATCTATAAGCGAGGTGATCTTTCTTGACTGCCTAGAGATGACCTCCAGCGACTCCTTGGCCTCGCCCAAATTTTGTGAGTAGTTTTTAGCGTAGTCGCTCTCAGCCATGATGACAGATATCGGCGTTCGCAGCTCGTGCGAGACGTCTGAGGTGAGCTGCTTTTCACTTTGATAGACCTTTTCAAGCGAGTCGAGCATCTGGTTAAAAACGCTCGCAAGTGCGTGCAGCTCGTCTTTGCCAGCAGGCAAGTCGATACGCTTTGAAAAGTCCCGGCTGCTGCCTATCTCAAGGGCAGTCTTTGACATCGTAGTGACTGGTTTCATCGCGTTTTTTATCGTTTTGTAGCCGCCGTAAAGCACAAAGATAAATAAAACCGGCACAAGAACGCCAAGCGCTAGTAAAAATAGCCCCTCTTTTTTGAAAAATTTCTCCGCATTTATCACGCCTCTGACCCAGACATCTTTGTCTTTAGCTGCGATATCGTAGTAGTAAAAGCGGTTTTCGCCTTCTTCATAAAGCTGCACCGCACCGCTGTTCATTTTAAGTGAAATTTGAAAGCGCTTTGGCGCTAAACCGCCGATCACATCGCCTTTTGCGTTATATTTTATAAAAAATATCCCATCATCATATGGCTCAAACTCATCCATATCATTGGCGATTTTGGTGACTGATTTGGCTAGCTTTTTTTGGCTCGCATCCTCAAAAAACTCATCCGCCACGACCGCCGAGATAGCAACTAGAGCCGTTACGATAACGATGATAAAAAACGAGTACCAAAGCGTTACGCGCGCCGTTATTGGTATGTTTGCAAGCGCTTGTTTAATCCTTAACAACATAGCCAAGCCCTCTTTTAGTCTGGATCACATCACACTCGCCAAGCTTTTTTCTTATGTTTTTTATGAGCACGTCGATGACGTTTGAGCCACCCGTGTATTCAAAGTCCCAAACGTGCTCTTTGATCTGGTCACGAGTTAAAATTCTGCCCTTGTTTAGCATCAAAAACTCTAAAATTTCATACTCTTTGCCAGTTAGCTCTATCTGCTCTCCGCTAAATTCGACTGACTTTTTAGAAAGGTCGATCTTTAGCTCGCCTGCGCAAATTTCACTAGCCACGTTGCCGCTATTTCGGCGAATGAGCGTGCGCGCCCTAGCTAGCAACTCCTTAAAGTCAAATGGCTTAACCAAATAATCGTCCGCACCCGCATCGAGCCCCTTTACGACGTCGTCCACATCGTCCTTTGCCGTTAGTATCAGTACGGGTGTCGCAAGCTTTGCAACGCGTGATCTTTGCAAAAATGTAAGCCCGTCCATCACTGGCATCATAAGATCAAGCACGATGAGATCGTAGTGCGCCACGGCGGTAAAGTCCATCGCCTCCTCGCCGTTAAATGCGCTATCGACGCTATATCCGTTTTTCTTTAGGTGCTTTACTATGACGTTGTTTAGGTCTATTTCGTCCTCAACGACTAAAATTTTCATCTTATCTCTCTTGGTTTTGCTAGCTATTTTATCAAATTTGGCTTTTTATTTTTAGATTTAAAATTTCACCATTCATTGCGCCGATCTTAAAATCATATAAAAAACCATTAAATTTAGCCCTTGCATCATAAAAATACTCCGTGCAAAATGTGCCAAAGCTTTGTTTTTTCGCTAGATAGATCGGTGCAAATTCCACCTCTTCTGACTTGGTTTTTAGGCGCTCTATGACGATCTCTTTAACTTTTTCTGGCAAGATGCAAGCCACTCTTTCAAATTTAGCCTGCTCTTCATTTATCTTTGATATCTCCGCCCTTTGCGCCTCGTCTTTTAAGCAGTTTGAACGTTTGATAGCCACACTCCAGCCTTACCAGTGCAAATTAGCGCATCCGCCACACCTTGAAGCGAAAGTTCAAGCGCTTTTTTAAAGAAATTTTGAGCTTTGCATTTAGAGGTAGCTTGACTTAAAATTTCTGCGCTACTGCTTGCTTCAATAGGATTTTTATCCAAATTTTCAGGGCTTTGCTCGCTCTTCTCTAAATTTTCGTAACTATTTTTATTAGCAGCATTTTTACTTAAATTTTCTCTCTCGTTTTCGCTAAAATCAGCGACTTTATTTTCGCTTAAATTTTTATTCAAATTTCTCTCTAAACTCTGTTCGCCAACGTTATCGTTTAAATTTTGCTCTAAATTTTCACTCATCTTTTTCACCTTTATAAAATTTAACGCCCAAAAAGGGCGCTAGATCACTTTGTATAGTTGCCGATTATCTCGCCTGTTTGAGCGTTTATGATCACTTTTTTCTCGCTCCTGTCGCGCTTAAGCTCTACTTTGTATATCCAAGCACCATTTTTATTATCAAGCTCTGCCTCATCAAGGCTCCAGCCAGCCTCGAGCGCTTGAGCTTTAGCCACAGCCTCGTCGATGCTAAGAGCAAATTTTGAAAAATCTACCGCTTCGATCGGCAAGATATGTTTTTTATTTTTATTCTCTACTTTAACGATCTGACCGCTGTTAGCATCGATCTTGATCTCTTGTTTGACGCCATCTTTAAATGACTCTATCTTGTAAAAAGTCACGCCCTTTTTGACGTTCATCTCGATATCTTTGACGCTTAAGCCTGGGAAGTTTTTCTCAGCTATGCTTAAAGCCTCTTTTGATGTGATAGCTGCTTGCAAACCTGTCGCTCCCAAAACTGCTGCTAAAACTGCTGCACCTAATACTTTTTTCATTTTTGATCCTTTTATTTTTGATTTCCAACTTTCGTTTGGATGAGCGCATTATAAAAGTCTTAAATGAAGCTAGAATGAATAAAGAAAAATTGTTTTAACTTCGTCCAAAGATGAATATCTAATCGCATTTTGATTACTAATCAGAACGATATACTTTGAAACAGCAAATAAATCTGAGGGTAAATAAAAGGGAAAAATACAAAAAATAAGAAAACTTAAAGTTCTTGAAACATCGTTAAAATCGGGATTTTAAAAGGATTTTTGAATATAAATGGCTCCGGATGCTGGGTTCAAAAATATATAATTCTTAAATACTCCAAAATACTCTATAAATCCCTAAAATACGCCATTTAATAGCTTAAGCATACTCTAAGTTACACTAAAATATCATACATTTTTACAAATTTCGGGAACAAATAGGGAACAAATTTAGGGGGTATTATGGCAGGAAAGCTTAAAAATTACAACTCTGCTTTTGGAGTCAATAAATATCCGGGAATTTTCTTTAATAATCTAGCTAGCGGCGACGTGGTTTTTTATATGAGAGTTACGCTTGAAGGCAAAAAGGCCAACGTAAAAATCGGATCAAAATCCGAAGGCGTAAATATAACCTACGCATATAATAAAAAGAAAGAATTCGACGCCAAGCAAAGAAATGGCGAATTGCCAGATAGCATAACCAAGAAAATAATAGCCAAGAACAACAAAAACTCGCTTAAATTTGATGAGATCGCAGACGCATTTTTCGGATTTAAGCTAGAAAAAGAACCCGATAACGCCGTCAATATAAAAGAGCAAAGACGAGATTACGAAATTTACCATAAGGATAAGTTAGGCGGTCTAGCCACGACACAGATAACACCCGAGATGATAAATGAGCATCATAAAGATATTTCTCAGATAATCTCGCCTAAAACCAAACGAAAGCTGTCGCAATCCAGGATAAACGCTATAATGGGTATAGTTAGGACGATTTTTAATCACGCTATAAAAAACGACCTTATCGATCATATTAGCCCGTACAAGATAGAGCTAAAAAAACCAAACAACAAGCGAGAAAGATTTTTAGAGCTTATAGAGATAGAACTTTTGCGCAAAGAAGTAGCGGCTAAAGGAGATTTTGCCTTAGAGCTATTCGTTGATCTTGCGCTTTGCACGGGAGCTAGATTAGAAGGAATTTTAAACATTAAAAAAAAGGATTTGGCGCTATCTACTAAATCAGTTACCATAAGCGATTTTAAAACAAAGAGCACGTATACGGGGTTTTTAAGCAAAAGGGCGCTAGAAATGATCAATCAAATTTATACCTCCCTATCCCCGAACGACTTTTTAGTAAATAAACCAAAAGCCACTATTCAAAATGTCTTACAGCCGTTACTTAATAAGCTTTTTAATCAAAATTTGGATATAAGCGATGCTACTAATAGAGTAGTCATTCACACCCTTAGGCATACGTTCGCTTCGCATCTTGCTATAAAGGGCACTCCGATACTAACGATAAAAAAGCTAATGAATCACTCTGATATCAACCATACCTTAAGATACGCTAAACTAATGCCAGATAGCGGACGAGAGATGGTGGAATCTTTGTATGAGTAGGTTTATACAAGTTACTTATTCGGCGACAAATGCGTAAAACAAACTGCATTTTATATCATGTATGGTATAATACGGCTTAGTTACACAGAAGGATTGCGATGTGGAGCGTAGAATTTGCAAGCGAAGCCATAAAAGACGAGTTCTTGGAGCTGCCGACCGGTCTCAGGCAAAGAGGTTATAAAATGTTCGAGCTCTTAGAGGCTAGGGGCAATACCTTAGGGGAGCCATACACCAAAAGCCTAAAGGACGGACTATTTGAGATACGTATAAAGTCGGATGAAGGAATAGCTAGAAGCATATATTGTTATGAAATCGGCAAAAAAATAATAATCCTGCTAATTTTTGTCAAAAAAACGCAAAAAACGCCAAAAAGCATACTAAATTTGGCGGAACAAAGATTAAGGGAGTTTAAAGATGGGAACCGTTAATTTTAGAGAAGTTTTAAAAGAAGAGCTAAAAAATCCGGAATTTAAAGCGCAATACGATGCGTTAGAGGACGAATATAAAGCCATAGAAGCTTTAATAGACGCCAGAAGCGAAGCCGGGCTAACTCAAAGCGAGGTAGCTAAAAGGATGGGCATAACCCAATCAGCCGTAGCTAGGATAGAAAGCGGAGCGTATAATATCAAGTATAAAACATTCTTTAACTACATAAAAGCTTGCGGTAAAAGAGTGGCGATAGTTTGAGTGAGATTAATTATCTAGCAAATACTCAAGTCAATACAGAAGAAAATATTAAGCTTTGTTGATTATCAAATCGGGGCTTTTTTGCAAATACGACTGTTAGTAATTTGGAAAAAATAAGATCGTTATGGTATAAATATATTTTTAACACGATAAAATCGAGATTTTTAATACGTCTACAAAAATAAATACGGCTATATTATAACGATGCTTGTTTTATTAAATAATCTTAATCCCACACAAAAATACTCTTCTTTTTGATTCTTATTTCTTGCTCAAAAACAGTACATACTTTAATCTTTATTTATGCTATAAGAAAACTAGCAACATCTTAATTTTTAAAATTTGTGCTAAAATACCAAATAAAAAAACAAAAGTAAATTTCCCTATAAACCAAAATTTACTTTAACTTAATAAAAAAATAACAGCTTCTAATTCCACCGTACAGTCTTAGAACTTAATATCATTTATCAAAACATCAATAACAAACAACTCCTACATAGGACGATATGTTAATACTTACTTAGCAAACTCAAATGAGTTAGCTGCAAGGTCTTGACAGACGGCCTATATTTTTCTTTGGTCAGGTAAAAAGAAAAATATAAAAACTTAGACGAAACTTTATCGCTCGAAAATGATTTTTCATCGGCAAAATGTCTAAGTTTTCATATAAAAACCCTTAATGAATATAATTAAGGGCTTTTTATATACGGTCGGCGTGTTTGAGTCATGCACGGGCTATATAACAGTAAAATACGGCTTGATAAAAATTAGTTTTTTGACTCGACTCTATAATATAAATTTCCTTCTCGGTCTTACGTCAGGCCGCAAATTATATTTATGATTTTTCAAGATTTAACCTACATATGCGGCAAGTTATGTGCGATCTCGTTCTAGCCTTATGCTATTTTTTATTATTCCTTCATTTCTTATGCAAATAACAGATAATGATAAAATCTTAGTCAAAAAATATCTTAAGAAATATGCTAAATTTGCATATATAAATCATCATCAGATGCCGATAAAAACGCGCTAAAATACGTTTAAGTTTTTGCTTGATTTAAGCAAGATTTCACTAGAATCAAATCTTAAATTTAGATTTTCAAGCTATCATTTCGCAAAAATTAAGGAAAATCATGCAACCTATTTTTACGACCCAAATCACCAAATTTAAAGGCGCGCAAAAAAGCGTCGTTGATGATATTTTGGTGCGCGAGATCAAGCTTGAGATCTACATAAACGGCAAGCGTTTCGGCGCGCTCATGGCGACTCCGACCGATCAGGAGGCTCTAGCTGCTGGCTATCTCATCAGCGAAAATTTGATCGCAAGCCCTGAAGATATCGAGAGCATAGAGCTTTCAAGCGACGCTTTAAGCGTGCGGGTAAAGGCTAAAATCAACGAAAAGCGCCTCGAGCAGTTTGACGAAGAAAAGGTGATAATCAGCGGCTGTGGACGCAGCTCGACGGCAAATATCGACCCGGGGGCTATGGCGGCGCGCTCCGTAAAGGCCGACGTCAAATTTAACAAAGACGAAATTTTGCGCCAGATGGGGCAGTTTTACACGCAGTGCGAGCTTTACGAGATGACGGGCTGCGTGCATACGGCTAAGCTTTTCGTGAACGGAGAGCAGTTTTACATCGGCGAGGATATCGCTCAGCATAATACCATAGACAAAGCCGTCGGCAAAGCTATACTAGCCGGCGCGCAGCTGCAAAATTCGTTTTTGATGGTGAGCGGCAGGCTCAGCTCCGAAATGGTCGCAAAAGCCGTCATGCACGGCATCCCAGTGCTCGTCTCGCGTACAGCTCCGACTAGTCTTGGCGTCGTGATAGCGCGTAAATTTAACCTAACGCTGTGCGGCTTTGCTCGCGGCGAAAACATAAACGTGTATAGCGGCGCAGAGAGAATCTATGAGTGAGCAAATCCGCGAACTGATAACAAAACTGTTAAATCCAAAGGGCAGGCTAGACTGCGGCGCGGCGTTTAAGATCGCCGCAAAGCTAGGCGTAGAGATCGGCGAGGTTAGCGACGAGGCCGAAAAAATGGGCGTAAAGATCGATAACTGCGAGTTGGGGCAGTTTGGCGGGCTGGAAAACGGACGCGGCAAATACACCGTGATGACGCAGCTAAAACAGATGACCGACGAAAAGGGCAGAATACTGTGCAAAGACGCTAGAGACGCGGCTGGGGGCGTGGGACTAAAGACGATCCGCTCGACGCTAAAAGACTATAAAATCGACGTAAAATACTGCCAGTTGGGGTGTTTTAAGGAGAAGAAAGGAAAAAAGATGAGAGTAAAAACCAAAACTTGGATAGAAAACGACGAGGGCGAGCTGATCTTCGGCAAGGGCAAAACCGAAGTCCTAGACGTCATCGCCGAGGTCGGCTCGATCTCAAAGGCCGCCGAAATCCTAGGCATGAACTATAAAAAATGCTGGACTCATCTGCAAATTTTGCAAAAAAATCTAAAAGAGGAGCTCTTTACCACCAAACAAGGCGGCGGCGAAAACGCCGGCACGACGCTAAACGAGCGCGCGCATGAGCTCATAAACGCCTATAGGCAGCTACAAAACGACATCGAGGACTTTGCGGATAAGCGCTTTAAGGAGCTGTTTTTGAAAAAAGACGGCGAGAAAAAGGACTCGGCCAAAGACGACGCAAACGATAAAAAGAAATAAAACCACATCAAATTTAAGGGAGAAAAAATGTACGTAAAACTAAACGATAGGGTCTATCTAAACAAAGACAAGATCACTAGAATAAAGGTAGATAGCGTCCAAGACGGTATCAGGATTCGCTTCTACGAGGGGCAAAATCAGGTCGCTAAAAGCGGACGCTTCGAGAGCGAAGCAAAAGCTATCGAGTGGCTAGAGAAAAATTTTATAAACAAATAATAAAATGGTCGTGAGCCTCTGTGGCTCGCGATTCTCTGCTTTATTAAGTTAAATTTGCCGCTTTGCGGTTAAATTTAGCTTGTTCAAATTTAACCTCCAAATTTACTAAATCATTTCCACAGCAAAAGCCCGAAATTTGCGAAAATTTACTATAATTACTGTATCAAATTTAAAGAGTAAAAAATGGCAAATTTAGACGAAATAAGAAAAAATATCATCCTAAAACCGGGCGTGCATTATTTTGATTTCGCGGCTTCCGGGCTTGCTTATGAGCCCGTAGAGCGCGAGATAGCAGATGTTCTCAAAACCTACGCCAACACACACTCCGACAGTAGCTCGAGCGCCATCATCACGCAGCGGCGCTACGAGGGCGCGCGCGAGAGCCTAAAAAAGCTGCTAGGCCTTGACGAGCGGTTTTATCTCATCGCCTGTGGGCAGGGTGCGACGGCAGCGATCAAGAAATTTCAGGAGCTGCTTGGCATCTACCTGCCGCCTGCAACCAGAAGCGCGATCGGCGAGGCAAATTTACGCGCCGCGCAGCCTCCGCTCGTGCTCGTTTCGCCGTACGAACACCACTCAAACGAGCTTAGCTTTCGCGAGGGGCTTTGCGACTACATGCGCGTGCCACTTAGTGAATCAGGCGAGATCGATCTGCTAGCGCTTGAGCGCATCCTGAAGCTAAATGCCGGACGCCGCATTATTGGCTCGTTTAGCGCCGCCTCGAACGTCACGGGCGTCATTAGCGACTATAAAAAGATCAGCGAGCTAATCAGAGCTGCGGGCGGCATCGTGGCCTTTGACTGCGCGGCGCTGAGTTCGCACGCAAATTTAGATTGTGACTATTTTGACGCGATTTTCCTCTCGCCGCATAAGCTATTAGGAGGGCCTGCTAGCTGCGGGCTTTTGGCGATTAAAAAAGAGCTGCTCGGTAGCGACGTGCCGACATTTGCCGCGGGCGGAACGGTCGCCTACGCTAGCCGCGAAGGGCACGTGTTTTTGAAAAATCCCGAGCAGCTAGAAGAAGGCGGTACGCCGCCTATTATCGGGCTTATGCGGGCAAATTTGGCTTACGCGCTGCGAAACGAGGTGGGCTTCGAGCAAATAAAAAACGCCGAGGACGAGCTCGCACGGCTTTTTGAGCGCGAGCTAGCAGGCATTGACGAGGTCATAAACTACGCTCCAAAGGGCGCGCCGCGACTGCCGATAATTTCCTTTAACGTGCGCGGCGTCTCGGCGTATGATTTCGCCGCGAGCCTTAGCAATGACTTCGGTATCCAGACGCGCGCGGGCGTGATGTGCGCGGGGCCGTACGCTCACGATCTGCTGGGTATCAAGGAGGGTCGCATGCCCGAGAGCAAGCCCGGCTTCGTGCGCGTGAGCTTGCACTACACGCACACCGAGCAAGACGTGCTATATCTAGTTGGCGCGATAAAATCCTGTATCAAAAAGCACCGCGATCTCTGGGGCGAGGAAAAGGCGATGTACGAGATGTTCGGCGGGAAAATTTAAATTTAAGCGGATTAAAATTCGGCTCGCGAAAAGGTCAAATTTGAAATTTTACGCCGTAAAGATACGGGTTTGGGCGGTCAAATTTGATTAAATTTAAAAACTAAAAAGAGTAAATTTAAGAAAGAAAAAGGGCGCAAAGCGCGCCCTAATCACGCGAATTTAAGCTCTAAATTTAACCCAAATTTGCACGTAAAAAAATTAGTTCTTGCGAGTATTCGCATCAGGCGTGAAAAGCGGCTTATTTAGCAGCTTAAAGTCGCCGATAAACTTCTGACCCTCTTCGCTAGTCGCCCACTCGATAAATTTATTCGCGTTTTCGATGTCGGCCTTAGCGCAGTGCTTCGGATTTACCGCGATTAGCGAGTAGAAGTTCTTTAGGTCGTTGTCGCCCTCGTTGATGATAACCATCTCAGGCGCGCCTTTTTTGGTGTCCTCGTACTTGATGTAGGTGCCGCGGTCGGTGAACGTTACGCCCTTTTGCTCGGCTGCTGCGTTGATAGTAGCTAGCATGCCTTGGCCCGTTTGCATGTACCAGCCGTCTTTTTCAGGCACTTCGCCGATGATTTTTTTCCAGATACCTTTTTCTTTGTTGTCGGTGCCTGATTTATCGCCGCGAGAGAAAAATTTGATATTCTCTTTTTTGATCAGCTCAAAGCTCTCTTTTATGTCTTTGCCTTTAAATTTATCGGCGATAGATTTATCGGCGATAACGACGAAATCATTGTACATTACGGCTTTTCTCTCGACGCCAAAGCCTTTTTCTACGAATTCTTTCTCAACTTTTGGCGAATGCACGAAAAGTATGTCCGCATCGCAGTTTTCGCCGAGTTTCAAGGCTGCTCCGGTGCCTACCGCCGTCCATTTGATATCGACGCCGGTTTTTGCCTTATACGCAGGGTAGATCGCGTCTAGTAGCCCCGTGTTATCGGTGCTGGTGGTGGTAGCCATGATGAGTTCGCTATCGCCCGCAAACGCCAAAACGCTCGCGATTAGCGAGCCTAATATTACTTTTTTCATTTTTCTCCTTTTTTAAAAGTATGCTATTATAGCACATTAAATTAACCTTAGAAATATGCGGAGAAAGAATATTTGGATTTTTTATTAAACGGATTTTTGGAGGCCTTTAGGCTGCTTTTTAGCGGCGACGAGGAGACGTATTCGGCGATCAGGGCGACGCTTTACACTTCGAGCGTCTCGATATTTTTTGCGATTTTAGTCGGCTTTCCGCTTGGATTTACGCTGGGATTTTACGATTTTCGCGGACGGCGAGTATTACGATTGCTTAGCGATACGGCGCTTGCGATGCCGACAGTTGCGATCGGGCTTATTTTATACGCGTTTATCACGCGAAACGGCCCGTTTGGCGAGTTTGGACTGCTTTTTACGCTAAAGGCCGTGATGCTCGGCCAGTTCGTGCTGGCTCTGCCTATCATCGTCTCGCTAAGCGCTAGCGTCGTGGAAAATATGGACAAAAAGCACTATCTAACCATCCTAAATTTACGTCTGAGCGCATCTAGGCTCGTTGGCTGCGTGCTGTACGAGCTGAGGTATGCTCTGATGGTGGTCGTAGCGACGGCGTACGGGCGTATCGTGGCCGAGGTCGGCGTGGCGATGATGATCGGCGGAAATATCAAATACTTCACTCGCACGATTACTACTGCAGTGTCGCTGGAGACGAACAAGGGCGAGTTTGCGATGGGTATCGCGCTTGCGTTGGTACTTATCTTTATCGCATTTGCCGTAAATTTGACGATACACGCGCTAAAAAGGCTGGATAAATGAAATTTGATAAATTTAGAAAATTTACGCTCGAAAAAAGCGGGCTAGGCGCGTCAAATTTGAGCTTTTTTGTAAATTTAACGAGAAAGGCGCGCAGTGATAAACGTTAGAAATTTACGCCTAAACTACGGTACGAGCGAGATTTTAAACATCCCGCGCCTTGATATCGACGTTAGCAAAATCACCGCGCTAACTGGCGGCAACGGCAGCGGCAAAAGCACGCTGATGCGAGTGATGTCGTTTTTGCAAAAGCCCACTAGCGGCGAAGTGCGGCTGTGGGGGAGTAGCGCGCCGAGTCTAAATTTACTGCGCGAAGTTAGCGTTTTGTTGCCCGAACCCGCGCTTTTAAAACGCTCCGTGAGGGAAAATTTTAGAGCCGTTTTAAAAAGCCGCGGAGTGCTAGCTGAATTTGAACAAAGGGCGAGCGAGGCGTTAAATTTGGTCGGGCTTGACGAGCGCTTTTTAAGCAAGCGCCACTTTGAGCTTAGCTCGGGACAGACGCAGCGCATTAGCTTTGCGTTAAATTTGGCGCTTAGATCGCGTCTATATTTACTCGACGAGCCGACAAATAGCGTGGACGTGGGTACTTCAAAGCTTTTTGGCAAGGCGGTGCTTTACATGCGGCAAAGATACGGCTGCGGCTTTGTGATCGCTAGCCACGACGACAAATGGCTAAGCGCGGTCGCCGAAGAAAACGTCTTTTTGCACAAGGGCCGCGTGTGCGAATTTGAATACAAAAATGTATTTGACTCGCGGGACGGGGTTTTAAAATTTGACGAAAATGCGAGCGTAAATTTGCCGCAAAATTTACGTAACGCCGTAAAGATCGCCGTAAATCCAAGCAAAATAACGCTAAGCAAAACGCCGATAGATGGGTATTTGGGCGGCATCTTGCACTCGGTTTCGCTCTATCTTGGCAAAGAGCTTTTGGTGAAAATCAAAGTCGGCGACTTTTTGATTAAAACGCTGGCGGCGAATTCGCAAAATTTTAGAGTCGGCGAAAATATTTATTTTAAATTTGACGAGGAAGCGTTTTTGGGGCTTGAGTGAGCCCTGAAATTTTGCAAATTTCGCTTCAAATTTTAAATTTAGACTCGTTTAACGCCCGTTAAAAGAGCCTAGTTAAAAGTAAATATCAAAATGAAGCGTAAATGCAAGATATATGCGGAAATTTCATATTTATTTTATCTCCTAAAATTCGCCGTAAGCAATATGCAACTAAGGCATATTTAAGCATATATTAATTTTTTTGATTTATTTTTTTTTAAGTATAAGAAATAAGCCAAAAAGTAGTATAGTTTCACAATCGAGAAAAATCTCAAAAAATAGACAAAATGATAAAGGAAGGCGATGACTAGCAAGGGCGAATTTGCGGCGGGACGTGGGCTTTACTACTCGCTATTTTCGCGTTTTTTCGTTTTTAGCCAAGAAGCCGATAGATTTAGCGGCGTAAACGCGATGCTAGGCCTTGCCTCGGCGCACGCTCTAAACGAGGAATCGGCCGCCGCGATAATGCGCATACAGGCAAAATTCGACGAGAAAAATTCGCAAAATTTAGCGGATGAATTCGATGAAATTTTCCACGCTCTGCCAAGTCCGCTTAGAAACTCGCTGTCCTACTACGACGAGGGCTACGAGGTCGGACACGCCTGCGCAAAAGTGCGTAAAATTTTAGCCCGCACAGACATTAGGCGCGACGAGGCTAAATTTAAAGAAAACGAAGACAACGTGGGTTTCGTGTTTGCGCTAATGAGCGAATTTATCGCGCGAGAGAGCGAGCTGGAGCTATACGGCGAGCTTGAGGAGCAGCTTTTTAAAGAGATCATAAACCCAAACATCGACGAGTTTATAAATGATCTTTTTAACCACGAAAGCAGCGAAATTTATAAAGACGTCGCAGTGCTTTTGCAAAGATTTATAGAGTTTGAGCGCGTAGTTTTAAGCGCGCCCCGCCCTATAAATCAAGGCGAAAACAAAAAAACTTTGGACGGAGTTTCAAGATCTGAGGCCATAAGAAGACAAAAAAACCGAGTGAGAAAGATAAAAGCTATGGAGGAAGAAAATGCAAAAAAATAGGCGAGAATTTTTAAAAAAGGCGGGGCTAGTCGGCGCGGCAGCGGCTACGGCCGGAGTAGCGACGGCAGCGGCGTCAAACCTAAAATACGGTAAAAGCAAAAAGACCGAAGTGCTTTATAAAAGAAGCAAAAACTGGGATCTATACTACGAACAAGCGAAATAAATAAAATTTAAGAAAGGATGAATATGTCTGAGGCAAATTTACGTCTTATGCCCCACTCAAACGCAGTCGGGCGAAGATCGTTTTTAAAAATGGCCGCGCTAGCAGGCGTAGCGGGCGGCATGAGCGAGCTGGCTGCTAGCGGCGTAACTAGAAGCGCCACAAAAGAAGAGATGGCAAATCCGTTTCCAAACTCTAAAATCGTAAAAACCGTTTGTACGGTTTGCTCCGTTGGATGCGGAGTGCGCGCCGAGGTAGAAAACGGCGTTTGGGTACGCCAAGAAGTAGCCCAAGATCACCCGGTAAGCGCGGGCGGCCACTGCTGTAAGGGCAGCGACGTCATCGATATGGTGCGCTCTCACTGCCGCGTGAAATACCCGATGAAAAAAGTAGGCGGCAAATGGAAACGCATCAGCTACAAAGACGCGCTTGACGAGATCGGCGCCAAATTAAAAGCGTATCGCGAGAAAAACCCTGAACAAGTGATGTTTCTAGGCTCTGCAAAAGATTGCAACGAACAAAGCTATTATATAAGCAAATTCGTAGCGATGTTCGGGACTAATAACCTAGATCACCAAGCCCGTCTTTGACACAGCTCTACAGTCGCCGGTGTGGCGAATACTTGGGGTTACGGAGCTATGACAAATCATCTTGGAGATATCCAAAACGCGAAGTCTATCTTTATAGTGGGCGCAAATCCGGCGGTAAATCACCCGGTTGGCTTTAGGCATTTTTTAAAAGCGAAGGAAAATAACGGCGCGAAGCTGATCGTGGTCGATCCAAGATATACGAGAACTGCTGCTAAGGCTGATTATTTCGCTCAAATTCGCACCGGCACGGATATACCTTTTATGTACGGCATGATGAATATCATCTTTCAAAACGGCTGGGAAGATAAGGAATTTATAAACGACCGCGTCTACGGTATGGATCTGATCCGCCAAGAGGCTGCCAAATGGACGCCCGAAGTCGTAGCCGATGTTTGCGGGATAAAAAAAGAGACGCTTCTTGAAATAACCGAAGTTTACGCTAAAAACCGCCCGGGATCGGTCGTTTGGGCGATGGGTCTAACTCAGCACACCATAGGCAGCTCAAACACTCGTATAGCTCCGATCTTGCAACTAGTACTGGGAAATATGGGCGTATCGGGCGGAGGCTGTAATATCCTGCGCGGTCACGACAACGTTCAGGGTGCGACGGATATGGCGAATTTGCCGACCGAGTTACCCGGATACTATCCAAAAAACGAGGCCAACTGGAAATACTTCGCTAAGATGTGGAAGGTCGATTTTGAATGGCTCCAAAAGAATTTCGTTAAGCCTGAAATGATGTTTAAGCCCGGATTTACGCTATCAAAATGGTGGGCGGGCGTGCTTGACGGTAAAAACGGCAACGAAGCCGTAGATAATGCCGGCGACAGTATAAAAGCCTTAGTGGTAATCGGCAACGGTATCACATCAACCGCGCAACAAGTAAAAGTAAAAGAAGGCCTAGATGCGCTTGAGCTTTTAGTGCTGGTAGATCCTTTCGTAAACGATGCCGGCGTGATAACTGACAAAAAAGACGACGTCTACATACTGCCTGCGGCGACGCAGTTTGAAACCAGCGGTACGGTCGTAGCGACAAACCGCAGCGGCCAGTGGAGAAGCCAGGTCGTAGAGCCTCTCTTTGAGAGTATGCCCGATCACGAAATTTTATTTGAGCTTGCCAAAAGGCTAGGCTACTATGACGAGCTAACGCGCACGATCAGAGACGCCGAAGGTAAGATCGAGTGGCCTGAGGTCGCTACGCGCGAGATCGCAAATATAATAAAAACTATCGGCATGACGGGCTGGACTCCGGAAAGGCTCAAAAAGCACCAAGAAAACTGGGATAAATTTGACGAAAAAACAAGTCTAGGAAAACCGGGCACCGTAGTCGAAGGCGAATACTACGGCTTGCCGTGGCCGTGCTGGACGGAGGATCATCCGGGCAGCCCGATACTTTACGATATAAACAAGTCCGTTAGGCAAGGCGGTATGGGTTTTAGAAACCGCTTCGGCTTAGAGCATAACGGAGTTAGCCAATTAGCCGCAGACGGTAGCGCGCCCGTAGATTCGTTTGTCAAAGGCGGATATCCGGAGATCAAAAAAGATAACATCGAAAAGGTGCTAGGCATCACGCTAACCGAGGATGAAAAGGCTAAAATAGGCGGCAGCTGGATACATGACGATAGTAATATCATCGCTAAAAAATGCATGGAGAAAAACATCGCTCCGTACGGTAACGCGCGAGCTAGGACGATCGTTTGGACTTTTGCGGATCAAATTCCTCTTCACAGAGAGCCGCTGCATACGCCTAGATTTGATCTAGCGGAGAAGTATCCGAGCTTTGAGGATAAGAAACTTCAAAACCGCGTCGATACAAAATTTAAATCCGTCCAGCTAGCAAAGGACTACTCAAAAGAATTTCCTATTATCCTCACGACGGCTCGCCTCGTAAATTTTAGCGGCGCGGGCATGGAGACGAGAGCTAGTATGTATCTAAGCCGCTTGACGCCTGAGATGTTTGCGGATATCCACCCTGAACTTGCGGCTAAACACGGCATTAAAAACTGGGATTTCATCTGGGTTCATTCGCCTGAAGGTACCAAGGTTAAGGTGCGCGCCAGAGTAGTACCGTCCGTTAAACCCGACACCATCTTTATGCCGTTTCATTATGCGGGTTATATGCAAGGCGTTGATATGACGGGTAATTTCCCGGAAGGCACCAAGCCTTATGCGGTAGGCGAGAGCGCAAATACCGTCACTAACTATGGATATGATATAAACACTCAGATTCCTGAAACCAAAAGCGGTCTATGCCGCATAGAAAAGGCGTAAAATGAGCGAATTTAACGATAACAATAGACTTAAATTTTACTGCGACGACGATAGATGTATCGACTGTAACGGCTGTGCGGTGGCTTGCGACGAGGCTCACGAGCTGCCTCTAGGTATCCGCCGCCGCCGCGTCATCACGCTAAACGAAGGCATACCCGGTAAGGAAATATCAACCTCGATAGCCTGCATGCACTGCGAGGACGCTCCGTGCTCGCTGGTTTGCCCGGTTGATTGTTTTTATATCAGAGCCGACGGCGTAGTGCTACACGACAAAGATATCTGCATCGGCTGCGGATACTGCCTATACGCGTGTCCGTTCGGCGCGCCTCAGTTCCCGCGCGATGGAGTGTTCGGCGCCAAAGGCTCGATGGATAAGTGCACGATGTGTGCAGGCGGTCCGCTACCGACAAATAGCGAAGCCGAGCGCGAAGAGTACGGCCAGGATAGAATTTCCGAAGGCAAAGTGCCGGTTTGTGCCGCAATGTGCTCGACAAAGGCGCTGCTAGTAGGCGAATCTGCAATGATAGAGAAGATCTACGGCGATAGGGTCAAGGCACGCGGCTACGGCTTTAAAGACCTAAAGCAAACTCTGACTTGGAAGCTCGCCTACTATGCTGGCGATAGGCTTAAAATAAAATCTTAAAATTTAGCTCGCTCTTGCCGAGATTGCGGGGGCGAGTAATCTCATCAAATTTTACGCGGTTTGGCTGCGTCGAATTTAACTCATGCTTCTATGGATAGTTCGTCAAATTTAAATGCTGGTAAATTTAAAATAAAAGTGGATAAATTTAAGTAGAAAAAGGGCGGTCTCCCGCCCTAAATTTACGCTCTAACAGGCGATAAATACGGATTTGCCGAGTGCATCGACATCTCGTTTTGCTCTCTAAATTTGATAAATTCCTCTTCGCTTAGACGCCTGATGTTTGCTATCGTCATCTTTAGCGGCGTGATGCCTGAGAGCGGATCGGGATCGCTGGCGTTTGCTAGCTCGTTACCGTCGGCCTCGCTATAGTGGAAGGTCGTAAATATCGTGCCTTCTTTTAGATCCGGATTTACGCGTAGTTTGGCCGCGATCTGGCCGCGTTTGTTTTGTACGAGCGCGTAGCAGCCCTCCTCTAGCTCCCTCTCGCGAGCGATATCGGGACTCACCTCTATGAGCGCGCCCTCGATGCCAGCACCGTATTCAAGAGCCGGACACTCTCTAGTCATAGTACCCGTGTGGTAGTGATAGACCTTGCGTCCGGTCGTAAATAGGCACGGATATACCTCGTCGGGCACTTCGCTAAGCGCGCCGCTACCGACGGGGTAGCCGTCCGGGATATTCATCTTGGCTCTAAATTCGGCCTCGGCTTTAGCGCGCTCCCCTTTATCGTCTACGTAAAGTACCGGCGCGAAGCGGAATTTACCGCCAGGCAGCATGGACTTGTGATCTGCGTAAAGCACCGGCGTACCCGGATGCTCCTCGTCTGGGCACGGCCAGCTGATACCGCCTAGTTTGCCTAGTCTATAGTAGCTGATACCGCCGAAAAATTTAGGCATAAGCTCCCTTAGCTCGTTCCAAATTTGCTCAGGGCTCGCAAAGTCAAATCCCTCTAGTCCCATGCGGTTTGCGATGTTGCAAACGACCTTCCAATCAGGCTCCACGCCGTTAACGGGCTCGCTAGCTTTGCGAGTGCGTTGGACGCGGCGAGAGGTGTTGATAAAGGTTCCGTCCTTCTCGCCCCAGCCCGCGGCAGGTAGCACCACATCGGCCTTGTGCGCGCTCTCGGTAAAGAAAAGATCCTGCACGATAAAGCAGTCTAGATGGTGCACGGCGTGGACGAAGTGCTCGGTCCAAGGGTCGCTCATTACGGGGTTTTCGCCGTAGACGTAGAGTACTTTTAACTCACCGCTATCCATTTTATCGGGTGCTTGCGTTAGCTTAAAGCCCGGAACAGGATTTAGCTCAAAGTGCCATACTTTGCGCGCTTGCTCCTGCGCGTAAGGGCTGTTTACCGCGCCTGCCGGGATGACGTTAGGCAGCGCGCCCATGTCGCATGCGCCTTGGACGTTGTTTTGACCGCGCAGAGGATTTACGCCCGCGCCCTTTTTGCCTAAATTTCCCGTTAAAACGGCTAAATTTGATAGCGAAAAGACGTTTGACGTGCCGTCGCTAAACTGCGTGATACCCATCGTGTAGCAAATCGCCGCCGCGCCTGCTTTAGCATACATCCTAGCTGCCTCTATGATGAGCTCTTTTTTTATACCGGTTTCGTGCTCGAAACGCTCAGGCGTAAAGTCCCTAACCGCTTCTTTTAGATATTCAAATCCCTCGGAGTACTTCTCGATAAATTCGCTATCTTGCAAATTTTCGGCGATTATGACGTGCATCATCGTATTTAGCGTTTTGATATTCGCTCCGATCGGAATTTGCAAGAAAATATCGGCTTTTTTGGCCATATCGGTGCGCTTTGGATCTACGACGATCATCTTGGCACCTCGCTGAAGGCCGCGCTGCATCTGCATAGCGATGATCGGGTGGCACTCGCTCGTGTTGGTACCGATGAGTAAAAATACGTCCGTATCGGTCGCAAATTCGACCAAATCATTAGTCATCGTTCCGTTTCCTAGCGTGCTGGCAAGACCTGCCACTGTAGGAGCGTGTCAAAGACGGGCGCAGTGATCGACGTTGTTGCTGCCCTGGGCGCGGAAAAATTTCTGGAAAACATAGTTGTCTTCGTTATTTGAGCGCGCGGAGCTAAAGCCCATGATCGAGCTTGGGCCGTATTTTGCAACGGTGGATTTAAATTTATCCGCGAGGAAATCATAGACCTCCTCAAAACTCACTTCTTCAAGCTCGCCGCGCTTGTCATAGACGCCGTTTAGCTTTCTCATCATCGGTCGGCTTAAGCGTTTAGGAGAGTTTACAAACTCCCATCCGAACATTCCTTTTAAGCAAAGCTCGCCGTCGTTTACGTGGTGGTCTTTGCTAGGTTTGGCGTCTACGATTCTACCGTTTCGCACGATAAGATCGATGCCGCAGCCCGTACCGCAATATGGACAGGTGGTCTTTACGATCTCTTCCATTTTTGATCCTTTCTGGTATTACTGAAAATTATGAGATTATTATACAACTGCAAATGTAAATTTAGTTTTAAAATTAGTATATTTTTTTAAGAATTATTTAAGTAATATGCAAATTTAGCATATTACTCTTTTGGCTAAATTTGTCTTTAAAATCGTATTTTGAAAGCAAAATCACATATTGGTCATTTTGATAAAATTTGTCCTACCGGTACTACTCTATAATAATCTATTAAAGATTTCTCGCTACCGATAACTTGCTTATATCTCTATCCCATCCCTACTGTATACTTTGCCTTTTATCTCATTTTTTATCTCTGTAGGCTCATCATCCAGTAGCTTACTAAAATTCGGTATTAAATTGCTTATTTTTGAGATAAAATTAATAACCTTCGTTTTAAAGCTTTCTAATATAGTTAACTTATCCTGTAAATTTTCTATCCTTTCGTCTTTAACTTTTACTTCTTCTTCTAGCTCAGATATTCTTTGAACTTTGCCATTTATAGAAGTTTGTAGTTTAACGATTTGTAGTAGCTTGCTTTCATTGTCTTCCTTTAAGGCATTCTCGTTACTTAACGACGCCTCCAGCTCTTCGTTTCTTTGTTTCAAAGACTGATTTGTTTTTTCTTTGCTTTCTAGATCTGTATTAGCTTCTTCGAGCTTGCTTTGTAGGGCATCGCTTTGGTCGGCTTTTTGTTTTAGTTTATCTATTTGCTCTATATCAGCTTCAATATTTTCTAATCGGCTTTTTAATTTATTGTTTTCATCTTCTTTTTGGATTAGCTCGGCCGAGAGGTTGCTTATTTGCAAATTCCTATCTTTTATAATATTGTCTTGATTGTTTAGGTTCGCGTTAATCTCTTTTAGATTTTTATTTTCTTGGATTAGATTTTCATTGGATTGATCCAGCTCGTTATTTTTTGCAATTATCTCACCCTTGTTTATTAGTTGATTCGTTAGCTCGTAAACCCTTTGTTTTAGTTCTACGTCGGTAACTATACTTATATTATTTTGCATTTGATCTAATACTAAATTCGTAAGACTCGTTATAAAAGTCTTATCGTCCTCGATTTCCAATCTCAAATAGTCTTTGCCGAACATAGACTCTTTCTTTTTTATATACTTTCTTGCTTCATCGACTATGGATTGTCTAATTTTATTTTTAAACTTTTGCTCATTACTATATTCTTTTTTGGTTTTGTGCATTTGTTTTATATTTTTATGCCTCATCTTAGAGCCTAGCTCGCCGCGCAATGCTATGCCCTTAAACGCCGCCTCTCCCATTTCTTGCATACTTCTGCCAAATTTTAGCGTTTCGCCCTTGCCGTTAAACCTAAGATTTTTATGGTTTTCAAATTGGTAATTCGTAAAAATAAGCTAATAATGCTTAGTTTTCTCATCGTTGTGCTCAGCGATTAGCAGGCATTTAACGCCGTATTTAGCGCAATAATCGTTTGCAAATCTTCTAACTCTGTCGAGCGAGACCTGAGCGTTGATAAAATTTACTTCGGTTTTATTTAGCCCTTCTTTGGATTCTTTATTCCGATCGGTGCCGAAACTTATGACTATTTCGGAAAACCCGACCATATTTTCTCGCCAACGATTCTTTACCACCTTGCCGTTTTTATAGATTTTAGTTTGGGCTTCGTAGTCGGCCTTCATTTTTTCGTGGTATTTTTTCAAGAGTGCTTTTATATACTTTCTATCGCTAAATTCCCTATCGCTATTAGGCATCTCTCGCATATTGCCGTTATCGTTATATTCGCTAAGCACTATGTATCTATTATTACGGCTGTTGCCTCTAAGATATCCGATCTTAGAGGCGTGCTTAACCTCTCTAACATTGTGCTCATACCTTATAATAGCCTTTTTGAGCGTCAAGAATTCGCTTCTTACACAAAGAACTAGGCTGTGTCCGCCTATTTGAAGAGCATCACTCATTTTTAGTCCTTTTCTTTATTATCTACTATAGAAATTAAGAGCATGTTTTAACCCTTTTTTAAAAAATATAAGTCGCAATGTCCGTTATCGCAAACGCTATGCGAGAATTCTTTGCATCTCCCATCTTTATATAACGCGGAATATCTCTGCCCTGCGATATACGAAGATCAAGAGTAGATACGCCGATGCCAAGAACCCCTGCGGTTTGCTTTCTGTCTAGAACTACCTTTCCTTTATATTGGCTAGATATGTGCTCAAGAAGCGTTTTGTACTCTACATCGTTATATAGTTCGTTAAGCATCCCATTTTCTCCTTATGCTTATTCTTATATAACTAATTATATGTACTTTTCATTTACTCTTGCTATTTTGAGTAGTTTTTGGATAGTTTTTGAAAAATTTTTAATACCCTATGATTCCTTAGGGTATTTTAGAGTAATTTAGGATAAAAAATGTTTTCTTGTTTTTAAAAACAAAAATAAAGCATCTTAGATTGACTTAGAAAACATGGCGAGAAATTGGAATATTAAAAAATTTCGGGAACAAATAGGAAACAAATTTTATAAAACTAAGAAAACTTAAAGCTCTTGAAACATTGTAAAAATCGGGGTTTTAAAAGGATTTTTGAATATAAATGGCTCCGGATGCTGGGTTCGAACCAGCGACCAAGTGATTAACAGTCACCTACTCTACCGCTGAGCTAATCCGGAACACTTCAAAAGAGCTCGTATTATAGACGAAAAGATATGTTTTGTCAATAAATTTTAGCTTAATTTATAAAAAATTACGCAGAGTCCAATAAATTTTTATAAAAGGCTAAAACTAGCCTTTTATAAATCCACTTGCAATAACCTTATCGCCATCATACATAACACAAAGCTGACCTTGTGCCACACCAAGTGCATTTTGATTTAGCGTTAGTTTCGCTGTTTTATTCTCTTTATCAACCTCAACAAAAGCATCAAGTTTAGGGCTTCTATATCTTATCTTAGTTTCGCACTCAAATTTATCTTTATCTATAAATAAATTTACGTTTTCAAGCTCGACTACCTTTTGAGCTAAGTCATCTTTTGTTCCTACAACGATCTCGTTTTTATCGGCATTTATCTTTATAACAAAATGTGGCTCATGAGCACCAAAAACCTCAAAACCACGGCGCTTACCGATAGTATAGTGCATATAGCCTTGGTGACGGCCGATTATTTTACCGTCTTTATCAACTACGTTTCCTGGTAAATTTGTATTGTAATGCTTATTTAAAACTTCGATATAAGTATCTTCCACAAAGCAAATTTCACTACTTTCTGCCTGCGTAGCAAATTCTTCAAGCACTTTTACACTTCTTGCAAGCTCTTTTATATCTTTTTTAAATTTATCCCCAAGCGGGAAAATAACATCTTTTAATATCTCTTTTGGCACTTGGGCTAAAAAGTAGCTTTGATCCTTGCTAGGATCTTTTGCACATGTGATAAATCCATCAATAACTTGCACATAATGCCCAGTAGCAAGCTTCTCACAGCCATTTGCCTTTGCAAAATCAAGCAACGCACCCAGTTTTATAAATTTATTGCACAAAGCACAAGGATTTGGCGTCTTGCCCTCTTTATAGAGCTTCACAAAAGGATCATAGACAAACTCGTTAAATTTATCCTGCAGATCCAAAATATGCACCTTTATGCCAAGATACTCGCCTACTTTTTTTACTTTCCTGATATTTTCTTCGTGATATCCTGGCTTTTGATGTAGCATCATATAGCAACCTTGCACTTCATGACCGGCTTCTTGCAGAAATTTAGCCGTCATAGTGCTATCTACACCACCGCTCATTGCGACCATTATTTTCATATTTTTTACCTCTTTGAAATTTAAAAGCGGATATTTTATATCTTATTTTTAAATAGTCAAAATTTCATCTACAATAAGCTCTAAATCATCGGTGATTTTGTATAAATTTATATCTTCTTTTTTTATTGTTTTTTGGCTAACTAGTGTATTTTTTATAAACTCATCAAGCCCTTGCCAAAACTCGCTCCCAAAAAGAAAAATTTTTACTTTTTTGCTACCAACTTGAGCAAGTACTAAAATTTCAAAAAGTTCATCAAGAGTGCCAAAGCCGCCCGGAAAGACGACAAATGCGACTGAACGATCGGTAAGTGCAAATTTTCTTGGGCTTAAATTTGAAAAGAGATATTTTGCTGTGACGTAAGGATTTGTATTTTGTTCAAATGGAAGCCTCACATTTAAGGCTATACTTGGCGACTTTGCACTGTCAAACGCGCCCTTGTTTGCGGCTCTCATTATACCATCCCCGCCACCAGTTAAGATGGCATATCCTAGCTCGTTTAGCTTATAAGCTAGTTCATAAGCCTTTTTGCAGTAGAAATTTTCTTCATCAAATCTAGCCGAGCCAAAGAAGGTAACATTTTTATTTTTATATTTTAAGACGTTTGGAAAATTTAAAAGATCACTAACTAATTCATTATTCATTATTTTAACTGTTGAAGCCTCTCGCGTTTTGAGCCTATCTGAGTGATCTGGATGCCAAAGTTTCCGTCTATTATTACCACTTCGCCAAGTGCTATAACCTTATCACCGATCAAAATTTCAAGCGGATCGTTTGCTAATTGATTTAACTCGATAACTGAGCCAATATCCATGGTAAGCACATCTTTTAAAAGCATTCTTTTTGAGCCGATACGAACACGAATAGGTAGCCTAACATCCATTATAAGCCCGATATTTCTCATCTCTTCAGCGCTAAAATCGCCCTTAGCTACGTGAGGAGTGCTCGCTGGTGCAGCTGGTGCTTCGGTCTTTGTTGGCTCAAAAAATTTCATCAGCGAATGATCGCAAGCAAAACCGATATGCTCACTTAGATCTTCGATTTTGACATTAAATAAAAATAGCTTTTCATAAACACTAAAATCAAGCGAAGAATTTTCATCTAAAAAATTTACATTTATTACTTCAAAATTTATCTTTGGCATGCCCTTTTGAGCACCCAAAGATGTACTAAAAGCACTAAAAAGATTTGAAAATATCTCTTTTGCGGCGTCAAGCTCATCACTGCCTAAATTTTCATTCTTTGAAATTTCCTCTTCGCCCATCATCCATTCGCTAATGGCACTTATTAAAACTGGAGTGCATACTATCTCTGTTTTAGCATTGATATCACCACTTAAAGAGATATTGGCCATCACTACCGGCGGCTTTATGCCATTTTGTGTTGGTGCGTCAAATTCATTTCTTTCACCAACCTCAGGAGCTCTGCCCGTAAGTCCTTCGATAGTAGCTTTTAATTCATTAGAAAATATATTAAAAAAATCATTCATCATCTTCGTCGTCCTCTTCTTCTTCCATTTTGCGCTCATTAGCTTCATACGCCATCAGCTTTGCTTTTCGCTCTTCTTCGTATTTTTCTAAGATATTTTTGATCTCGTCTTTATCAGAGCGTATTAATTGCTCAATCCTTATAGATTTTCTAAATCTATGAAGCCCAACTTCAGCTAAGAAAACTTCTTTTTTATCGATACAAACGATCGCCTTATCATCAGCTCCTCTATCAAGCCTTAAAATATCGCCTTCTTTTAAATTTAAAAACTCATTTACGCTGATGATCGATTTGCCAAGTATGGCTTCATATAAAATTTCTGCTCGTCCGATAAGTGTTTTTAGCTCTTTGTTTCTACTTTTTTTTGCACTTGTTTCGCCAAGCATAATGTCCCTGTTTGCAAGGCGTGAGAGTATCGGTTCAAGGTAGATGACTGGATAGCATAAATTTATCATACCGCTTGAGCCACCAACTATGATCTCCATAACGACCATGATGACGATCTCGTTTTGAGAGACGATCTGTACGACATTTGGACTGCTCTCTTTAGCTTCCACATTTGGATACATATCAGTTATCATCGACCAGCTCTCTTTTAGACGCTGCATGATCATTCTAAGCACCGCATCAAGCAAATTTACTTCGATGTCGGTTAGCTCTCTATTTGCTTCAAAATTTTCACCAGTTCCGCCAAGCAAACGATCTATCATCGGAAAAGCAATGCTTGGATTTATCTCCAAAACACAGTTTCCATCAAGCGGCTTTATAGAAAATACATTGAAACTAGTTGGGCTTGGCAAACTCATCAAAAATTCGCCATAAGTCATTTGATCAACACTGTGAAGTCTGATCTCGACGATACTTCTCATAACACTAGAAATTTGACTAGCTAAATTTCTAGCAAGCTTATCATGAATGCCTTTTATCGCACGGAGTTGCTCTTTACTAACGCGGTTTGGACGCTTAAAATCATAAATAATAATCTGTTTTTGTTCGCCTTGCGATCTCTCTTCGACCTCGATATTACTCGTATCGCCGTCTTCATCGACAACTTCAAGTAGCGCGTCTATCTCTTCTTGACTTAAAATATCAGCCATTAAACCCCCAAGCTACGCCTAATACGATCAAGCAAACGTTTATGAATTTGTGAAATTCTACTCTCGCTGATATTCATGATCTGGCTTATCTCTTTTAAATTTAGCTCTTCATAATAATAAAGCTGAACCAACATCTGATCTCTTTCGTCAAAATCTTTTAAAGCTTCTTCTATTTTTAAAATGAGATCCTCTCTCTCAATGCTTTTCTCGACATCATTTTGACCAATTAGCTCCATTTGCTCGTCTATTGGCAAAATAGTAATGATACCGCTAACGCCTCTTGCCTCTCTTATCTTCTCAATATCTTCATTAAGCTTTTCGGCCAAATACTCATCACTTGGCTCTTCTTCAAATTCATTAAAATAGTTATCTATCTCACTATTTATGCTCTTTACGAGTTTTCTATCGCTTCTACTGACAACATCAAGCGTCCTTAGATAATCAAGCATAGAGCCATAAATTCTCTTTTTGCCATAACCCCAAAAAGAGTCATTTTGCTCCTTGTCATACTTCCTGCTAAGCTTTATCATCTCTTCAACACCAATGCTTATTAGGTCGTTTGTATCTATGCTTGATGGCAACCTCTCTTTAAGCCTAAACGCCATTGCACGCAGTGCTGGCATATATTTTAAGACGATTTCGTCTTGTTCCTTTTTTATCGTGTTTTTATAAGCGTTAAGCTGCTTTTGCTTTAACTCGTGCATTTCGTTTACCAGAATCAAAATTTTCAGCAGTCATTTTTACCATTATATTTTCCATACGCTTTTCTCTAGTATTTAGCTCAGAGATGAGATAGTCTGCGATCTCTTCGTGTTTTTGTTTGTCAAAAATTTTAGTTAAAGCCCTTTTCACATCGATGTAGTTCATTATAACAATGTGAATTATAAGATAAAAAAACAAAGTAATAACTAGTGTATAAACAAGCATTTCGATAGGCTCACTCACCTTTAGCAAGGTAAAAACTATACCTACAAAAAAACCACAAACCGTAAAAAATGCTATAAAATTTTCTGCACGCAAAGCTCAATCTCCATCAAAATTGTTCTATCAAACGCTTAAAGAAGCCCCCAAAGCTCCTGCTTTGCTCATCGTCAAGCACTTTTCGTTCCAACCTATAAAGCAAATTCGAAGCTATTTGTTTTATCTGAGCACTAGGCTCAGCATAAGCAGCATCGTCTGTAAAAAGCGTTCGTTGCTTTATACTTCTTGAAACATTCTTATCAGAAGCTACAAATCCTATAAGCTCTAAATTTAAGCTAGGCCCGATATTTGCATTAGCAACGCGTTTGATATTTTCATAAATTCTAGTTGCCTCTGCCTCATTTTTTACCATATTTAAAAGCAAAAGCTCGCTATTTTTAAACCTTGAGACGATCTTTATGACAGCGTATGCATCAGTTATCGCCGCAGGATCAGGCACGGTCACCACTACAACCTCATCAGCCGCTTCTAAAAACAGCTGCGTGCTACCACCTATGCCAGCTCCGGTGTCAATAATCAAAAAATCAAGCTCATCAAGCTCGCTCGCCTCATCCAAAAACCTCTCAAATAAAAATTGATTGTTAAATTTTAAAATTTCATCACCGCTTTCGCCAGGGATGAGGATCAAATTTTTATTTATAGGTATCAAGATGTCTTTTAGGCTGCACTCGCCTTTTAGCACATGAAGTAAATTTTTATCCATTTTTACATTTAAGATGACATCAAGGTTTGCAAGGCCGATATCAGCATCAAAAAGCCCTACTTTGTAACCATTTTTTGATAAAACATTTGCTAAATTTGCACTTATCGTACTCTTGCCAACGCCGCCTTTACCGCTAGTAATCGCAATAAAATGCGTATTTTTACTCTTAGTTTGAGACTGGACTAAATTTTGTAATTTTTGCGCTTGATTATTCATCGCTAGCCTTTTGCTTTGTAAAGCCGTCAAACACGCACTCTACTAAAAATTCGCTCTTTGCCTCCACAAGATCATCAGGCACCTCTTGGCCCACGCTAAAGTAGCTAACTGGCGTATTTGTTTCATATATCAGCGAAAAGACATTGCCAAAAATTTTTGTCTCATCGAATTTGGTTATTATAAGTGTGTCGATGTCCAAAAATGAAAACCCATTATAAATTTCTATTAGATCTTCAACCTTTGAGCCAGCTGAGAGGACTAAATTTACATCGATCTTTGCACCGCTATGCTTTAAAAATTTATCAAGCCTTTCAAGCTTTTCTTTGTCATACTGCGAATTTCCAGTCGTATCAATAAGTATCACATCACAATAATTAAGCTGTTTGATAGCATTTTGAAAGTCATCTATCTCGATAACATCTAGAATAGGTAGCTTCATCATTTTAGCGTATTGAAATAGCTGCTCAACCGCTCCAATACGATATGTATCAAGCGTGATGATACCTGTTTTATAGCGCTTTTCATTGCCGTAAGCAAAACGAGCAGCTAGCTTTGCAAGAGTCGTCGTCTTACCAACTCCAGTTGGACCAACTAGCATCATGATACGTTGTTTTTTATCGCTTGGCTCTTTTCTGCAAGGTAGCATATTGCGTAAAAGTGAGTAGAAATATCTCTTTACAGCAGTTGGATTGCTCTTCATCGAAACTGGTAAATTTTCAAGCGTCGTTTGCATGATAGCCTCTAAATGCTCCTCTTTCATGCCGCTTTGTTTTGCGAGCTTGTAGATGCTAGCAAACTCTGGCGGGATCGCAAGATTATTGCGATTTGGGGCTTTCTCGTCCCAGATCATGTCAGTTATGAGCCCTATTTTCTCGCTTAGCACGCTTACTTGCTTTGCCACATCGTCTATTTTTTTATTCATACCGTTTGGTATGCTTGACTCTTTATCTTTGACGTCATCGATATTTACATTTGCGATCGTGCTTATCTCTTTTGCAGCAGCTGAGATATTTAAAAGCACGCTCTCGTTTGGATCGTAAGGCTCGGGTGATGCTGTCTTTGCCTCAAATTTAGCCGGCTCTTCTTTTATCTCAAATTTTGGCTTAGTAGGCTCATAGTTTTTATTAAATTTAGAGTAGGCATTTTCATAATTTATGGCTTTTGTATTTGGTTTTGGGGGTTGCTTCACGTCGTCTTCTTCGACGCTTACTAAAATTTCATAAAGCGGCTTTTTATTTATCGTTTTGGCTTGAATTTGCTTTGTTGTAACAAGTATGGCTTTTTCACCGCACGTTTCTTGAGCCTTTTTCAAGGCCTCAATGGTGCTCTCGCCCGTAAAAGTATGAAATTTTGTAGCCATTTATATCCTTTTAACCTCTCATAAGCCCTAGTGGCACGATCACGCTAAACCTCTTATCAGCTCCTGGGTGCGGGACGATAAGGCGCGGCGTCTTATAGACTTTTTTACTAAAATACAAAATGTCCAAATCAAGCGTGCGTGGCGCATTTTTAAATGTCCTCACGCGCTTAAATTTACTCTCATAATGCCCTAAAATTTTTAGTAAATTTCTAGGGCTCATAGAGGTTTGTAAATTTATAACAGCGTTACTAAAATCATCCTGCGCTTCATAACCAAACGCCGCATTTATAAGGATCGGCGAGACTTCAACTACGTGAAAACGCCTATCTTCACTAACTGCTCTTATAAATTTATCAAACCTCTTTGCGCTATCACCGATGTTGCCACCCATGCCAACTAGCGCCTCATACTTAAACTCATCTCTTTTTTGAAAAAAACTAGGGCAAAAACGGCTTTTTACAATCTTTCTTGCTCCAGCTAGCCTCATAAAATTTCGCACCCACCTTCTCTTGCGACCACCACGTCCTCGATGCGCACACCAAATTCATTTTCTAGATAAATTCCAGGCTCCACGCTAAAGACCATACCCTCTTTTATGAGCGTTTCGCTCCTTGCTGAGATGACAGGAAGCTCGTGTATATCGACACCCACGCCGTGTCCTGTCGAGTGAAAAAAGGCCTTTTCATATCCAGCTTTTGCTATCACGTTTCTTGCTGCAAGGTCTATCTCGCACGCCCTAACACCAGCTCTAGCGACCTTTATCGCAGCAGCCTGAGCCTCTTTTACGATCTCATAAATTTCTTGCATCTTGGCGTTTTTAAATTTTTGCTCCTTTGAGAAGTTAAAATTTTCATCAAAGCAAGCAGTTCTAGTGCGATCAGAGCAGTAACGCTTAAATTTAACCCCAGCGTCAAGTAGCAGCAAATCGCCCTTTTTTAAAATTTTATCCCCAGGTAGCGCATGTGCCTTTGCGGCATTTTCATTTATCGCTACGATCGGATCAAAGCTAAGACCTAGTTCATTTTTTTGCCTAAAGATGAGCGAGGCGTTAAAATGAAGCTCTTTTTCGCTCATCCCTTCGCCATTTTCACGCACAAATTTAGCAAATTCATCAAAGCATTTAGCTCCAAATTCACTAGCCTTTTTTAAAATTTTTATCTCATCTTCACTTTTGCAAATTCTCTTTAACCTGGAGAAATTTGCCTTTGGCTTGAAATTTATCTTAAATCCCTTGCTAAGTGCGTTAAATTCGCTTAGACTTAGCTCATCAGGGTTAAAAACAAGGCTGCTTGGCTTCATCTTTCTTAAAAACGCCCTAACCTCGCTTATTAAATTTCTCTGTGCTAAAAGAACGACTACGCCAGCATTTACGCAGCTTTTTGCCTCGAAATAATACCTCGCATCCGTGAAAAAGTATTTTACGCCATCAAGGCATAGCAAAAACTCATTATCGCAGCTATAACCGCACTCGTAAAATACGGCGTTTTCGTCCTTTAAGATGAAATTCATTGTGCTTTTTGATTTGCTCTTACTGCTTTAATTTGCTCAAAAATTTGAAGCATACCTATCATTGCCAAATGATAGCCAACTGGTCCAAAGCCCACGATCTGGCCTGCTGCAACTGGTGCGATGAGGCTTTTGTGGCGGAACTCTTCTCTTCTATAAACGTTGCTGATATGCACCTCGATAACTGGCAGCGCAACCGCACTTAGCGCGTCACGGATAGCAATAGAAGTGTGAGTGTAAGCGGCTGGGTTTATGATAATGCCATCAGCATCGCCCAAGCACTCTTGGATCTTATCGACTAGCTCGCCCTCAAGGTTGCTTTGAAAAAACTCGATCTCAACGTCATTTTGATCAGCAACGATCTTCATTTGAGAGTGGATATCCTCCATCTTCATAACGCCGTAAATTCCTGGCTCTCTAGCGCCAAGCATGTTGATATTTGGGCCTTGGATAACCATTATTTTTAGCTTCTTATCCATGTCACTCCTTTTTGATTAAATAGCCCAAATTATACATTTTTGTTCCTAAATTTTCGCTACAATAACAAAAATTTAAGGCTCAAATGTGGAAATTTTAAAAGCAAAAAAAATAATCACTGGCGGAGAAAATCCAAAAATTTTAAGAAATTCTTGTCTTGTCATTGAAAATGATAAAATTTTAGAAATTTTAAGCGAAAAAGCAGCGGTTGAGAAATTTAAAGAGGCGAAAATTTGTGACTTTGGTGATAGTGTGATCGCCCCAGCCTTTGTAAATACACATGTTCATTTAGAGTTTAGCTCAAACGTCAGCACCCTAAAGTACGGCGACTTCATAAAATGGCTTGGCTCTATCGTCGATAAAGGAAACGAACTAGTCAAAATGGACGCCAAAAAGGCGATGAATGAAGCCATAAATTCGCTGCTAAAAAGCGGAGTTTGCACCGTTGGTGAGATTTCTAGTTTTGGCTCGGAGCTTGAAATTTTAGCCGCTAGCCCTCTAAAAGTCGTACTTTTTAGTGAAATTTTAGGCTCAAGCGAGCAAATGGTTCAGCAAAATTTGCAAAATTTCTTAGCTAAATTTGAGAAAGTAAAAGGATATAAAAGTAAAAATTTTACCCCAGCCATCTCACTGCACTCGCCCTATTCTGTGCATCCAAAGCTCGCCAAAGCTGCCCTTGAGATAGCCAAAAAAGATAGCTTGCTAGTTAGCACGCACTTTTTAGAGAGCAATGCCGAAAAGCAGTGGCTAGAGCGTGGTACTGGCGGCTTTAAAAAACATCTTTTAAGATTTAACCCAAATCCAAAGCCTATGTATGATAAAGAGGGCTATTTTGCGATGTTTCGTGAGATAAATACACTCTTTACGCACTGCGTTTATGTGAGCGATTTTGCTAAATTTAGGCCTCATCACAGCGTAACACACTGCGCCGTTTCAAACAGACTACTTGGCAAAAAGGCGCTAAATTTAAAAGAAATTTTTAAAAATGATATCAGCTTAAATATCGGCACAGACGGCCTTAGCTCAAATATCAGCCTAAATTTTTGGCATGAGCTAAGAGCTGCTTTATTTACCCACGCTAGCCTTGATCTAAACGAGCTTGCCACTAGGCTTTTTGTCGCTGCAACGCATGGGGGCGCAAAGGCACTTAGGACAAATAACGGTGAGATAAAGGCAGGACGCGCGGCTGATCTTGCCGTCTATAGCGACCTAGAGTGCGATGATAGCGAGCTAATACTTCAGCTCATACTTCATACAAATGAAGCTAAAAAACTATATATCGGAGGCAAAATTTGCAAATTTTAAGGCTTATTTTTAGAGGAATTTTGGGAATTTTTAAATTTATCAATAACTACTTTAAGGCACTCATATTTCTACTCATCTTATTTTTCGTATTTGCGCCAGATAGCAAGATGAAAGAGCCAAATTTAGTCTGCATAGACATCACCGGCACCATAGTAGATACTAGTGAAATTTTAGATGCACTCGAAAAAGCAAGGCTGGATAGCAACATCAAAGGCGTGCTGCTCTATATCGATAGCCCAGGCGGTGCGCTAAGTCCAAGCGTGGAGCTAGCCATGGCGGTCAAGCGACTAAAAGAGAGTAAAAAAGTGCTCGCATACGCAGCTGGAAACATGGCGAGTGGCAGCTACTACGCTGGCGTAAATGCTGGTACTATCATTGCAAACCCAGGTGCTTTCATAGGCTCGATCGGCGTCATCATGCAAGGGGCAAACATCGAAAATTTAGCCAAAAATTTAGGCGTGAGCGAGCAGGTGGTGAAGGCTGGCGAGTTTAAAGAGGCTGGCACCTTTATGAGGAGCTGGAGCAAGCAAGAGCGTGAGAGCTTGCAAGGGCTCGTAAATGATGCTTACATGCTATTTGTAAGCGACGTGGCAGAGGCTAGAAATTTAGATATCAAGAAAAAAGATGAATGGGCAAATGCAAGGGTCTTTTTAGCTCATAATGCCCTAAAAATGGGGCTAATTGATAGCCTTGGTAGCTACATAGATGCTCAAAATGAGCTAGCAAAAATGAGCCTCGTAGATGAGCCCATCTGGCAAGAAAAACCGCAGCTCGAAAAGATAATGGAGAAATTTACAAAGCAAGGTATAAAATCGCTTTTTAGTGCATTTTTTGAGACAAAGCTTAGATAATTTTTCAAAAATTTATAAATTTAAGCATCAAACAATAGACTAAAAGAGTTTAAATAAATTCTTTTAGTCAAGTCAAATGCCAAAATTTTGCAATATTTTTTAGCTTAAACTCGTAAAGTAGATTTGAAATTTTATCTGTTGATTTGATGTCCAGCCCAAGATCATTTGCTAAAATTTTGTAATAAATTTGCGGGCTATCTTTTAGATTAATTGGCGGTGATTTTGAGCTTTTTGAGAGCTTTTTGCCATCTTTTAAAAGTAGCTTATGATGAATAAAATTAGCATCATAAAAGTTAAAATTTAGCCTTTTTGCAAGGTATCTTTGAGCTAGCGTGCAAGCCTTTAAATCCTCACCTCTAACAACCAAATTTATACCCATATCCTCGTCATCTATCACGCTTGCTAGGTTGTAAGCTGGCGTAAAATCTTTTTTATAAATCACAAAATCGCCCATTTGCTCTGCCACAAGCTTACCAAGAGGATCGCCCTCATCCACGCTTAGTCTAATGGCAGTCTTGTCTTTTATAAATTTTAGATTTTTATTTTTACAAATTTTAGTGTAAATTCCATTTTCATAGGCATTCTTTGTAGTTCTAGAACATTCGCAGATATAAATTTCATCTAGTTTTTCAAGTACATCTTTGTATCTTTTAGCTCTTACTTTAAAGCTAAAATTACACTCAAAGTCACTTACGCTAATTGGACCTTTATCGTAATCAATTTCCAAAAAATCTAAAACATTAAAGATATTTTGAACAAATTCTTGCCGATACCTGCTAAGATCATAATCATCAATACGTAAGTGCAAAACGCCACTTACCGAACGTGTCAAAAGATAAGTTAGGATGAAGTTGTAAGCATTGCCAGCATGCAAAAATCCACTAGGTGTAGGAGCTATGCGGGATGCTATGCCACCGTTTGGTGGCAAATAGTCATTAATCCCTTGGTCTAGCCTCATTTACCCTTAAAGTACGTCCGCCTAGTTCTTTTTCATTTAGCGCGTCTATAGCCTTTTGTCCCTCATTTGCATCGTCCATTTCAACAAAGCCAAAGCCTTTTGAGCGATCAGTTTCTCTATCTTTTACTATTTTTGCTCGCCTTACTTCACCAAATTGCGCAAAGGCTTCCTTTAATTCTGCCTCTGTCGTTCTATACGACAAATTTCCTACATAAATATTCACAGGAGTGTTCCTTAAAAAAATTACCGATTTATTCGGTTAATGTGATAATAGCTAATTTTCGTCAAAAAGATGTAAAAAATCAAAAAATTTATTACACTTTTCTGAAAAATATTCTTAAAAGCTACAAAGTCGTATATATAGAGTTTTTACAACTATCACTAAACAAAATCTAATCTTAAGTTTAAAAAGAATAATTAAATAAAAAACTATTTTATCTTTATAAGCTATTTATAAAGTAAATCATTCTTTACTTTAAGATACGCTTCATCGCCAAGTAAATTTTTAACTATAAAAAGTGCAAATTCCATTGAAAATGCAGGACCCTTTCCTGTGATGATGTTTTGATCTTTTAGCACGTTTTTATCGCTCACGTAGCCCCTTTTATCACTTCTTACATTTTCTTCAAATCCTGGATAACAAACAAAATGATCTTTTAGCACACTAGCACTCTCAAGCACCATAGGAGCAGCACAAATGGCACAAATAAGCTTATTGCTTTTATCAAAATTTTGCAAAATTGCTTTGAGCCTTGTATCGCTTGCTAGATTGCTAGCTCCTGGAAGTCCACCAGGAAGGACGATCGCATCATAGTCTAGCTCTTTCATCTCGCGAAGTGTTACGTCGGCTTTTACGCATATATTGTGACACCCTTTGATATTTACGTCATTTAGCCCAACAATAGAAGCTATCACTCCAGCTCTACGTAAAACATCAACAGAAGTTAGTGCTTCTATCTCCTCAAATCCATCAGCTAAAATCACAGCAACTTTTTTCATAAAATTATCCTTTCAAGTAATATGTTTTATTTGTTAAGTAAAATTCTATATAATGTTGGCTTATTTCACAAGAAAGGACAGAGCATGCAAGTAAAAATTATTTACTGCAACTCTTGAAACTATCGTCCGGTAGCTTCTCGTGTAGAAGATGAAATAAAAGCGAACTTTAGTGATGCAAGAGTCGAAAAGGTTATAGGTGATGGTGGAAATTTCATCGTCGAGGTTGATGGAGATGTTATATTTTCTAAGAAAGATCGCATCGGAAATGATGAAGCGAGATTTCCTCACGGTGAAGAGATCACAACTCTTATAAACAAATATCTCAAAGAAAAGTCGGCTTAATGCTAGCTACCGAGACGGGAAACCGTCTCGTTTTTTACCTAATTTTGACTTTACTGCTCTACTACCTTAATGTAAAAATTTTATAGTTAAAGCGTTAGCCTATCTCGCTAAGAATTTTCATTTTTTTATATATTTTTTAATTTTTAAATATTTTATGAGCCGATATTTGGCTATATTTGGATTTTTATAAAATATAAAATTTTGTGTATTCTAAGCTAACACTGTTTGAAATTTTACAATGTAGAAATGAAGTTTTTGCTAAAGCCAATACTTTTTAAATAGTGACTTTAGCTAAGCATTAGGCTTACTAAACGTAAATTTAGTAAGAAAGATTAAGCTGCTTTATTTATTTGCACGCTCGATATACTCGCCGCGAACAGTATCCACACGGATAACCTCGCCTTCTAGTACGTGAAATGGTATCTGAACTACCGCACCACTCTCAAGAGTAGCTGGCTTTTTACCGCCTTGCGTATCGCCCTTGAAATTTGGTGGAGTCTCAACTATCTTTAGCTCAACTACTTGTGGTACTTCAACGCCGATTGCATTGCCATTGTGAAATAAAATTTCAACCATCATGCCATCGATCATCCATTTTTTAACATCACCCACATCCTCATCGCTAATAGCAACTTGCTCATAAGTAACCGTATCCATAAACTGACAATACTCACCATCATCATAAAGATACTGCATCTCTTTTTCTTCAAGATGTGGTTGCTCGCATTTATCACCTGCATGAAAAGTCTTTTCAAGCACTTTTCCATCGATAAAAGATTTGATTTTTGCACGAACAAAAGCTGCACCTTTGCCCGGTTTAACGTGTTGATATTCTACGATTTTATAAGGAACACCATCGATCTCGATCTTTAGCCCTTTTTTTAGATCGCCCATTGAATATGAAGCCATTTTTTATCCTTTCAAAATTTTATATAACTGCGTATTGAGCCCAAACACAAGCTTCAAGTGCGTTTAGTCTCTCTAACGTTTCTGCTTTTATATGTTCATCAACCAAAATGACAGCAAGTGCCATATTGTGATCATCTCTACCAAGGCGGAAGTCTGCAATGTTTATCTTCTCGTCAGCTAAAATTTTACTGATTTGAGCAATAACGCCTGGCACGTCATGGTTTTTAAAGATGATCATCTTACCTTTTGGCTTAAAGTCGGTCTTAAAACCATTTATCGTTACAATACGTTGCTGATTTTCACCAAACACCGTTCCACCTACGGTTACAATGCCATTTTCAGTAGTTAAGCGAACGGTGATTTTATTTTTAAAAATACTATCTCCGCCAAGACTAGTTTCGGTCACTATACCTTTTTCATCGCATAAAAATTTAGCATTCACGTAATTTATCGCATCACCAAGACTCTCTTTTAAAGCTCCCACGATTGCAAAAGTTAGCATTGAATTTGCATATTCGCTAATCTGGCCGTGAGTCTCGATACGAATGGCCTTGATAACGCTTTTATTTATCTGTGCAGCAAGAAATGCCATCTTGCTTGTAAGATCGATATAAGGCTCAACAAATGGTGGTAGATCTTCTGTTTTTATAGGTAAATTTAACGCATTTGGATAGCTTATGCCACGAGCCGCTAAAATAGCTTGCTCGACTGCCTCAACTGCGATATTTCGCTGCGATTCAAGCGTATTTGCTCCAAGGTGTGGGGTGACGCTTACATTGTTTAGATCAAGAAGTGGATGATCAGTTGCTGGCTCTCTTGTAAAAACATCAATACCAGCAAATGCTATCTTGCCACTTTTTAGTCCTTCATAAAGTGCTTCTTCGTTATAAAGACCGCCTCTAGCGCAGTTTATAAGTCTTACGCCATCTTTCATTTTTGCGATCTCTTTAGCGCCTATCATATTGGTCGTCTCTTTAGTTTTTGGCGTATGTATCGTGATAAAATCACATGCTAAAATATCATCAAAATTTTTAGTATAAGTACCGCCCATATCGATAACTTTAGATGGGTCAATATATGGATCATAAGCGATGATCTCCATACCAAAAGCTTTTGCACGAACAGCTACTCTCGAGCCAATATTTCCAAAGCCGATCACACCAAGCTTTTTCTTAAAAAGCTCAACCCCATACCACTTCTCACGCTTCCAGATTCTATCTAGCTTTAGATCATTATGAGCGTATTCAAGAGATCTAGCTGAAGCTAGCATATGCGCCATTGTCAGCTCGACCGCGGCAATAGTGTTTGCAGTTGGAACGTTCATAGCTATTATGCCACGCCTTGAGCATCCTTCTATATCGACATTATCTACACCAACACCAGCTCTAACGATAGCTTTTAGTTTTTTACCAGCGTTTAAAAAGGCCTCGTTTACTTCAGTTGAGCTTCTTGTTATAGCAACATCCGCCTCGCCTAAAATTTTTAAAAGTTCATCTTTGGGAGTATTAACTGCGTCTATTACGTTTATATCTTGCTCTTTTTTTAAAAGTTCAAAACCTACTGGATGTATTGCATCGCAAACAATGATAGTTTTCATAATTTTACCTCTCTCACACTTGAGTGGATATCATAAACTCTTAGTTCTAAAATGATATTTTGTAGAAGTTTAGAGTCTTGAGTATTTAAAAATATCTGGCTTTTTGCACCATCTTTTACAACAGTAAAATCGACCTCACTTTTTCTTAAAGTCTGCATCAAACAAAACATTGAATAGATATCATTTTTATCTATCAAAAGCTCATATGCAGTAATCTTTGGTTTTTCTATTTTGGGTCGGTTGTATTCTATAAAAATTTCATTTACAGGCAGCACATAATCTCTTTTTCTAATAGTTGCTAGCTCACTCATCCAGTTAATATTGCTGGTCGTGCTTTTGGTTAAATTTTGCTCATTTGTGATATTTTCTTCAGATATTTGGCTGAAATTTACACTTGCAAATTTAACAAGAGAAATTCCAACCAAACCCAATATTACAAATAGCAGGACAACTACTAATAAAAGTACGCGTCTGCCCATTTAAACTAAAGTAATTGTTCTTTTATAATATCGCCAAGTGTTACTTTATCATCGTTATCATTGATCTCATTTAACACTTCACGCTCTTTTTGTTTTGCTAAACGGCGTATGCTAAGGCGAATTCTATTTTTCTTCTCATCGATAAATGCGATAGCTGCTTCGATCTCATCACCGATCTTAAGTATACTAACGTCTACACTACCTAGATCTTCTTTACGGATCAGCGCATCAACGTTATCACCAAGCTCTACAAACACGCCAAAGTCTTTAATATCGCGAATTGTTCCTTTTACGATATCGCCCACATTAAATTTATCAGCAAATGCTTGAACTGGACTTTGTTTTAGATCTTTTAGGCTGAGTGAAACTTTTTGTTCAGCGCTATCGATTTTGATGATTTTTACTTCAAGCTCGTCACCAGCTTTAAACATGTCTTTGCATTTATCGTTTCTATCCCAAGATGCGTCTTCGTTATGCAACAAGCCCTCAACGCAACCCACTCTAACAAATGCACCAAAATTTGTGATAGTTGTCACAACACCTTTTACTACGTCACTCTCTTTGTGTTTTGCCTTAAACTCATCAAATGGCTTTGGAAGTAAATTTTTAAGGCTTACTCTTAGGCGGTGTCCTTTAGCATCTATCTCAATAACCTCAACATCAATCTCTTGGCCTTCATTGATGTGATCTTTTGGATTTTTGATATTTTTGTCCCATGAAATTTCAGATATATGTAAAAATCCTTCAATATCATTTCCAAGATCAACAAATGCGCCATAAGGCTCGATATTACTAACTGTAACTTTGATAGTGTCACCAACCTCTAGTCCATCATTTATGATCTCTTCCCAAGGATCTGGAGTAGCTGCCTTGATAGATAAAGACAAGTGGCGTTTTTCGTTGTCATAGCTGATAACTTTAACCAAAACTTTATCGCCTTCTTTATATAGTGAGCTAGGATTTACTGGGCCCTTATAGCTTATCTCGCTGTAATGCACAAGTCCATCTACTCCGCCAACATCAACAAACATACCATAAGTTGTGATTTTCTTAACTGTACCCTCTATAACATTATCGTTTTCTACTATGCTTGATAGGGCTTCTTTGCGTTTTTTACGGTCGTCATCTAAAATTTTCTTTCTTGAAACAACGATGCTATTCTCTTCTTTATCTACTTTTATAACTCTTACTTTGTATGATTTTCCAACTACGCCCTCAGCATTTTTAAATCCGCTGTGCGTTCTTGGCAAGAAAAATTCTACGCCATTTGCGTCTTGAGCGATAAAACCACCTTTATTTTTTCCGACTACTTTTACTTCGATTTCATCAGAACTTTCAGGATCGTAAGCTTCGATGAAAGCTTTAACTTTCTCTTTTCTAAGCGCTTTTTTATGCGATACTATAGGTCTTCCATTTCTTGATCCAGTTATAACAACTTTGATCGTATCGCCAACTTTATGCGTCAGGTTTCCGTTTGCGTCAGTGATTTCAGAAACATTTAAAATGCCTTCTGACTTCTTGCCAACATCAATTAAAACTTCATCGCCATTGATACTGACGATCTTTGCGTCACTATCTTCTTCAGTCTTTTTAAAAGACTCCTCTAACATCGCAGCAAAATCGATATCTTCAATATCTTCGTCTTTTGCTTTTCCTAATTGAACACTTTTGTTCACAGCCATCTTGATCCTTTAAATTTTATTATGCCAGTAGAGGCAAATTGGCTTATTATAGTTAATTGTGGCTTTAGCTAGGATAAATTTTATACTTTTTTGATTCTGTCAACGACTTTTTGTATGATCCAGTCAGGCGTACTTGCACCCGCACTTATGCCACACAAATTTTTGCCATCAAACCATGACCTTTCAAGCTCTTCTTCGCTTTCTATCAGGTAACTATCTTCGCAGAAATTTTTAGATATTAGATAGAGTTGTTTTGTATTTGAGCTGTTTTTTCCCCCGATTATTATCATCACGTCAGCCCTTTTTGCCAAATTTTTAGCAGCCTCTTGGTTTTCAAATGTTGCATTGCAGATAGTGTTAAAAACACGTACCTCTTTTACGTGAAGCATAAGGTAGCTTGCGATTTGCATAAATTTCTCGACTTTTCTAGTCGTTTGGCTAACAAGTGCGACCTTTTGTTTAAATTTAATGCCCTCTAACTCGCTCTCATCAAGCACGACATAGACGTTACCCTTGGCGTATGACTTCACGCCCTTTACCTCAGGGTGGTGTACGTCACCATAGATCACCACATCATAACCCTCTTCGCTCATTTTTTCACAAATTTGCTGTGGCTTTGTCACAAACGGACAAGTTGCGTCGATTACTTTTATATCTGTCTTTTTTAGCTCTGCAAGGTCATTTTTAGTGATGCCATGAGTACGGATGATCGCCTTTTTCTCATCCTTTAGCTCGTCTATACCCTCAAGTGTTTTTACATTGTAGTTTTTCTCAAGCCTGTTTATCTCTTCGTTATTATGTATGAGTGGCCCAATGGTCGCAGCATCTCCTGCATTTTCAGCAATCTTTATCGCCCTTTTTACACCAAAGCAAAATCCATAACTACTAGCAAGCTCAATCTTCAACTCTAGCTCCCATTTTCTTTAGAATTTCAGCAAAATTTGGAAACGATGTGGCAATAAATTCGCTCTTTTCTATCTGCATGCCACATTTTAGTCCAAGTATGGCAAAGCTCATCGCGATCCTATGATCTCCGTGGCTATCTATCGTGGCAAATTTAGCCTCAGATCCATTTATAACAAAACCATCTTCAAGCTCGCTTGCCTCGATACCGCATGCTTTTAATGCATTTATCGTGACAGCTATCCTATCACTCTCTTTTACGCGAAGCTCTTTGGCATTAATGAGCTTGCTTTGGCCTTTAGCGCAGGCAAATGCGATGGCTAAAGCTGGAGCTTCGTCGATGAGCCACGAGATATTTTCACTAACCTCTACACCTTTTAAATTTGGTGAGTACTTGACCTCGATATCACCGATATCTTCGTATTTGCTTGAGGTTTTGTGAAATTTTATCTCAGCACCCATTTTTTCTAAAATCCTGTAAGCTTCGATGCGAGTTTTATTTAGCAAGATACTTTTTAAAATGATATGCGAATTTGGGATGATTAAAGCTGCGACCGCAAAGAAAAATGCTGAGCTTGGATCATTTGGCACGTCTATATCAAGTGGCGCAAGTGGGGCTTTCATCGGCTCTAGCGTGATCTCTAGGTCGTCACGCCTTATATCAGCTCCCATGCCAGCAAGCATACGCTCAGTATGATCTCTGCTTAGCTCTGGCTCACTAAATTTGCAGCCATTTGAGTAAAGAGCCGCCAATAAAAGCGCACTTTTTACCTGGGCTGAGGCGATCTTGCTTTCAAAACTAAATCTTTCAAATTTCGTCCCTCTTATGCAAAGAGGAGCGTTGTTTGCGTTGTTTGCGCCATCTATCTTTGCACCCATATCGTTTAGAGGTTTTGCTATTCTAGCCATTGGACGTGAGTTTAAATATCTATCACCACTTAGCACGAAAAAGCCCTCCTGCGCGGCTAATAGTCCCATAAAAAGCCTCATCGCCGTACCAGAGTTACCACACTCTAAAATTTCACTTGGCTCTTTTATCTTTTGTGGCGGCGTGATCGTTATTTCGAAACCATTGTCCTCAACTTTTGCGCCTAAAAGCTCGACTATTTTTAAGGTATTTAGCGTATCGCCTGCTCTTAGATAGTTTCTAACGCGAGATGGCTTATCGCTTAAAAGCGAAAAAATCGCACATCTATGCGATATTGATTTATCCGATGCGATATCGTCAATAGTTAAATTTAGACTTTTTTCTAATGGATAAATTCTCATCTTATTCCGATATTTAGTTTCTCTTTTAGCTCGCTTAAAATTTTATCCATAAGTGCGTTTATATCGTCATCCTCGAGTGTTTTTTCCATATCTTGGAATGTAAATTTAAGGCTAAGACTGATCGAGCCATTTAGCTTTGCATCTTTGTAGATATCAACTGGTAAAAATTCCTTTAGCTCTTTTAGATTTAGCCCTCTTATGCACTCATAAATTTGTCCAGCCTCGAAATTTTCAGGCACAATAAGGCTAAGATCCCTTGTTGTGCTTTGAAATTTAGAGTAAGGCACTGCCAAAATTGGCTCAAATTTAAGCTTAGCAAAATCAATCTCGCAAACATATGTTCTTGGCAGATCTCTCTTTGCCTCAACTCTTGCGTCAACTCTACCGATATAGCCGATATTTTCGCCATTTTGATAGATGTGTGCTTGCTCGTATGGGCTAAGATATGAGATGCCCTGGCAAGGTTTTAGTTCAAATTTACCTATGACATTTTGCACCATCGCTGCAAATGCGTAGAAATTTGCCTCCTCGCCTTTTGCACCGTTTATCAGTGTTGGCTCTTTTAAAAGTCCAGACACAACAAAGCCTAGATTTAAGCCCTGGTTTGCATTTTCATCAAAAATTTCTCCAAGCTCAAATAGCCTAACTGAGCGTTTCGAGTTTTTGATATTTTTCTCGCTTGAGCTTAGAAGGTGATTAACAAGTGTCGGTCTAAGTGTATTTAACTCGTTGTTTATAGGATTTAGTATCTTGACTTTGCATGGTTTAAAATTTAGCTCGTTAAGCTCGTCCTCACTATCAAAGACATAGTGCACGCTTTCAAAAAAGCCATTATCTGCTGCTCTACGCCTTAAATTTAGGGCGTTTTTATAGTCAAAATATGTTTTATTTAGCCTATTTTTCTCAGAGAAATTTAGTGGTTTTGAGGCGATATTGTCTATGCCTACTATCCTTACGATCTCCTCACAAACATCGTGAGAATTTACTATATCATGGCGAAATAACGGCACTTTTACGTTAAAGCTCTCTTGCTCAACATTTACTGCGATCTCAAAGCCAAGTTTCTTTAAAATTTTAACGACATCATTTCTAACAATATCTTGACCGATCATATTTTTAAGCTCAAAAAGAGATATGCTTAGTGTTATAGGCTCGGTGTTTAAAAGCGACTGCTGTGAGCCAGCAAAGAGATTTAGTGTATCTTTAAAATTAGCAAGTCTTTTAAATAAATAATCCGCACCATAAGCTAAATTTGGCTCGCTACCACGACTTGAGCGATAAATTTGATCACCCTTTGGTAAATTTTTATTTTCAAAAATAGCTTTTGAAACAACATCTGGCTTTACGTAGCTAGCTTCTACTAGGATCACTTTTGACTTCTCATCTACCCTTGCTACGTCACTTTGGTAAATTCCAGCAATGCCTAAATTTTTATCCCCGCAATAAACGACACATTCGCCATTTTCGCCATTTTTTATATCAAAAACAGCTTTTTCGCCTTCACTTACTAATTTAGCGTGATCATAAGCCCTAAATAAAACACCCGTGCAAAATGTCGCGTATTCAAGCAATCTCTCAACTAAATTTGTCTTTTGGCACTCTATTAATGCTAGACGCATGCGAGTTATTAGATTTTCATATAGTCCCTCTTTTAGCTCAAAAGCCTTATACAAAAATGACCCATTTACTTTATCCTCTGCTCGCACAGAAGCTATCCTGCCAATACCTAGTAAATTTTCGCTCTCATCGTCTTCGTGGCTATCTTTCATATTTAGATCAAGCGCTGCACAAATTTCTCTTGCGATGCCATGTAAATTTTGGCAATCGCCTCTGTTTGCTGTGACATCAACTTCGATTATCGTATCTTTAAATATCTCAAATTCGCTAAGGCTTGTACCAAGTTTTAGCTTGCCGATGCTCTCATCAAGTGGCAAAATTCCATCATTTACCTTTGGAAGTCCCAGCTCGCTTGAAGAGCAGATCATGCCACTTGACTCGATACCTCTTAGCTTTGCTTTTTTTATCTCAAGACCATTTGGCATAGTCGTGCCAATAAGTGCAACTGGCACAAACTGGCCAGCTTCAACATTTTTAGCCCCACACACGATCTGAAGCGTCTCTCCACCAACATCTACCTGACAAACGCTTAGCTTATCGGCATCTGGGTGCTTCTCTCTACTTTTTATGTAGCCAACCACAATACTCTTTGGTAAATTTATCTCTTTATAACTATCAACCTCTAGTCCGATAGAATTTAACGTCTTTGAAAGTGTCTCGCCGCTAACCTCGCTAAGGTCGATCCACTCGTTTAACCAATGCTTTGAAATTATCATTTAAACTGCTCCAACAATCTTAAATCTCCCTCAAAAAGCGACCTTAGATCAGGCACTCTATGAAGCAACATCGCAAATCTCTCAACGCCAAGACCAAAGGCGTATCCACTTACATTTTTATAGCCTACTGCCTTAAATACATTTGGATCAACGACACCGCATCCAAGTACCTCAAGCCAAGTAGTCTGCTTGCACACTCTGCAGCCCTTGCCGTGGCAGAATATACAACTAATATCAACCTCTGCGCTAGGCTCCGTAAATGGGAAAAAGCTAGGGCGAAAGCGCACTTCAACATCGCCAAACATGTGCTTTAAAAAGCCTTCTAGCATTGATTTTAAATTTGCAAAGCTAACTTTCTCAGCATCCTCCACCACAAGACCCTCTACCTGATGAAACATCGGTGTATGCGTTAAATCCATATCACGTCTAAAGACGGTGCCTGGCGCGATCATGCGAATAGGTGGCTTTTGATTTAACATAGTTCGCACCTGAACTGGGCTCGTATGCGTCCTTAAAAGTCTAAAATCATCTAGGTAAAATGTATCTTGCATATCCCTTGCTGGGTGGTATTTTGGTAAATTTAGCGCTTCAAAGTTGTGAAAATCATCTTCTATCAGTGGTCCAGTCTCGAGTGAGAAATTTAGCGCTAAAAAATATTCAATTATCTTATCCATCGTAGCCATCACAGGGTGCAGCGCCCCGCTAGCAACAGGCTCGTTAAAGAGCGTGATATCAGCGGCTTCTTTTTTCATCTTGTTATCTATCTCTTGCTCGCTAAGCTCAGCCTTTTTAGCTTCTATTAGCGCGCCAAGCTCATCTCTTTGCTTATTTAAATTTGCTGCAAATTCCTTTTTCTCATCTTCGCCAAGCTCTTTTAGCTTTGCAAAGCCTTGAGCCAAGATGCCCTTTTTGCCAAAAATTTCTACCCTGACCTTCTCAAGATCGTCAAGCGTTGAAATTTCATTTTTGATTTTATTAACGAAATCTTGCAATTTTTTGCCTTTATAAATTTTTGAGTCGATTTTATAGAAAAAGAGTTAAAATCAAGATAAAGAGCACGAAATTTAAGCACACTTTGATATAATTTTGCAAAATTTCAAAGGAGCTAAAATGACCATATTTGAAAAGATCGTAGCTGGTGAAATCCCTTGCAACAAAGTACTTGAAAGCGAGAAATTTCTAGCTTTTAACGACATAAACCCAAAAGCACCGATCCACATCCTAATCATCCCAAAAAAACACTATAAAAATTTCCAAGAGATGGATCCGGTTTTAATGGGAGAGATGACAAAATTTATCCAAGAAGTAGCGACCTTAATGGGCGTTGATAAGAGCGGATACCGCCTCATAACAAACTGCGGTGAAAACGGCGGTCAAGAAGTTATGCATCTACATTTTCACCTGCTTGGCGGAGCGAAGCTTGGCTGGAGCGAAGGCGTAGCTGATCCACAAAGCACATTTTAATAACTTATAAATTTTAGACTCAAAGCCTGAGTCTAAAATTTTATTCTATTTTCTGGCAGCCTTTATAGCTTCAAGCAACTCTTCAAAACCTACTTTACTTGAGTTTTCAACATCTTTTAATATTTCAACGCCAGGTAGATTTCCTTTATCTTTATCAGCAAAAATAACCATCGCTTTTTCTAGTCCATAATGAACATTTTCATGATGAGCTGCGATACTTGAGAGAATTTTGGCATCTTTTACAAGAGTATTTTTCACATCTTTTTCATACCATTTGCTAAATCTACACTCGTGAACATCTTGAATCTTATTAAACTCATTTAAAAGCACGCCTCTATATCCATTTAGCTTCATGTTGATGTGATCTATCTTGCCGTTACTTACATTGACCTCGTTTGTTAAGTTTAGGGCTTGATTTAGGATATTTTGCGTATTTGCATTTACACTTGAGATATTTCCTTCAAATCCACCTAAAATTTTCATAGCATTTACAGAAATTTTTGAGAAATTCTCACTCATTTCGATCATCGTATTCGCACTTTGCTTAAGTCCATTTATATTTACTTCTACTTCAAGGGTTGCTTTTTGAGTGCGTTCAGCTAGCTTTCTAACCTCATCTGCAACGACAGCAAAACCTCGTCCATGCTCACCAGCACGGGCCGCCTCAATAGCAGCATTTAGAGCTAGTAAATTTGTCTGATCTGAGATATCTTTTATGAGATTTATGATCTCAACGATAGAATTTACGCTTCCATCAAGCGAAGAGGCGTCGTTTGAGAGATCGCCACTCATCTGGCTTACTTGCTCGATCGAGTTTAAAATTTCAGCCGTTTGCGACTTGAGTTCGCCTGTCTCTTTGAAAGTCTTTTCATTTAGTCCATTTATACTTTCAAGCATTTTTAGATTTTCTTCCATTGTTAATTGCAAGAAATTTATACCATCTTGATAACTTGAAAGCAATAAATTTACAGCCTCTTGCTTATCCTTAGCTTGCTCTTTTGGCTCGCAAGTTTTAACATTTTTTAGCTCCTCTTTAAGTGCTAAAATTTCAGCCTTTAAAGCTTCATTTTCTCTCTCTAAAGCTTCATTTTTACTAGAAAGTTCTTTATTCTTGCCATCAAAAAACATTTTTCATCCTTTAAAATTTGTAGATTTTGCGTAATTATAACTCTTTTTTCTTAGAGCCAGTAATCTAAAATTTCTATCTGCTCATCAACGCTTTTATTTGCCGTGCCGCCTTTTGAAGTGCGAGCCTCTTTTGAAGCGTGAAGATCTAAAAATTTAATAGCATTTGCATCTAAATTTTCATCCACACTTTTTAGCTGCTCTTCGTTTAATTCACTCAAATCAAGCCCAAAGCTTTCGGCCTTTGCAACAGCTTTACCAACTATAAAGTGAGCTGTCCTAAATGGGATATTTTTCTCACGCACTAGATAATCAGCCAAATCAGTCGCACTTAGATGCCCAGTTTTTGTCGCTTTTAACATGTTTTTTTCATTAAATTTAGCCGTTTTTATCATCTCATTTAGGATGGTAGCCGAGCTTAAAATGGTTGAGACGCTGTCAAACACACCCTCTTTATCTTCTTGCATATCTTTATTATAAGCAAGTGGCAGGCCCTTCATCGTAGTTAGTAGCGCTACTAAATTTCCATTTACACGCCCAGTTTTGCCACGGATGAGCTCGGCAACGTCTGGATTTTTCTTCTGTGGCATGATAGAGCTTCCTGTACTATAAGCGTCACTGATGCTTACAAAGCCAAATTCTTGTGAGCTCCAAAGTATGAGCTCCTCGCAAAGCCTAGAAGCGTGCGTCATAAAAACGCTAATGTTAAATAAAATTTCCAGCGCAAAATCACGGTCGCTCACGCTATCCATCGCATTTTGCGTGCAACCTGCAAAGCCAAGCTCACTTGCAACGATAGTTCTATCTATCTTATGAGGAGTGCCTGCAAGGGCTGCTGAACCAAGCGGACTTAGGTTGTTTCGCTCATATGAGCTAACAAAACGCTCGAAATCTCTTTTAAACATAAATGCATATGCTAGCAAGTGATAGCTAAGGCTTACTGGCTGAGCGTGCTGAAGATGTGTGTAGCCTGGCATTAACGTATCTTTGTGGTTTTTTGCCAAATTTGTAAGCGTAGCGATGAGCTCTTTGATGAGAGATGAAATTTCTAAATTTTTCTTCAATATGTAAAATTTAAAATCAAGCGCAACTTGGTCGTTTCTGCTTCTAGCTGTGTGCAATCTACCACCAAGCTCAGCTCCGATGATCTGGCTAAGGCGCTTCTCAACCGCCATGTGTATATCTTCATCTTCCAGCTTAAACTCAAATTTACCTGCTCTTATCTCAGATAAAACCTCATCAAGCCCCTTTATGATCGCCTCTGACTCATCTTTTTTCAAAATTCCACAAATTCCAAGCATCTTTGCGTGAGCCTTACTCCCGGCGATATCTTCTTCAAAAAGATTTTTATCAAAATTTATAGAGGCATTAAATTCCTCAAGTAGCTTCGAGCTAGCCTCGCTAAATCTACCCTCCCACATCTTTTTATGTGCGTTTTCATCTTTTTTCATAGCTTTACCTTTGATTAGTTTTGCGTGATTTTAACAAAATAGCACTTAACTGGGTATTTTAACTATAAAGTTGCAAAAAAAGTTATAAATATAATTTATCTTTAAGGATATGGAAATATAATTCAAAATATAACTTTTTAAAAACTATTTTAATTTTCTATTGAGATAGTTTAAAATAAAAATAATCTATAAGAGGAAGGATGATATGCAAATAGATGCAAATATGAACTCAAATATTTTCTATCATGATGGCTATACATCTATCTCTTCAAATAGCTCAAAAACAAGCATGTTAGTATCTTCTGGCTATGACAAAAAAGATATTGTTAGAAGCAATGAAGTACATGTAGAACAAAGAGAAGATGCTAAAATTTCTCCTATAATTATTAATAAAGCAAGTGCCATACAGTTACAAAAAGACTTAGAAAAATTACAAGATCAAAAGCTAGATATTTCACATAAAATTTCAAGCATCCAAAGCCTAAAAGATCGTAATTCTATGCAAATGCTTCATTACTTAAATTTAGAGCAGTCAGCCATTCAAAATAACATTTTAAGCATTAAAACTCAAATGATAGAAATGGCACAGGCTTAAAACTAAGCCTTGCCAATAATAGTTTCTAAAACTAAGCAAAAATCCTCTAAAAAATATCCCATTGATTTATAAAAATTGCTAGTTGCGTCTTTTTGGATATCTTTTGAGAGCTGTTTAGTATAAGGCAAGAAAAATGAGACACTAAAAGCTGTAAGAAGCTTCATAGACTCCTTAGATGCTTTACTTTTTAAAATATTTGCTATTAAAATTAGCTGATTTGAGATGCTATCAACCTCGCCCATTTTTGGCTGAAAATTTATAGCTTTATAAAATTGAGCTAGATCATCTTTTGCAGACGAAAAATAGTAGCTTGCCTCAAATTTTGACTTTAAAATGACAAAATCATCACATAAAGCAGCACTACTTTCATCTTTGATAAATTTGGCATAAAGCTCATTGCCTTTTTTATTTGCTTCGTTATTTGTCTGCGTTATCCACGCATTTGTCTTTTTGATACGCATAAAAGATGAAACATCTAAAATGCCACTAAAATTTGTAGCAAGCGCAGCCGCTACAACGCTATAAAGTTCTCCAAGTTTCAAATTTTAATCCTTAAGTCGTAGATATCTAAGTCTAAGTGCGTTTAAAACGACAGTAACAGAACTAAGACACATCGCCATTGAGCCATAAACTGGGCTTAAAAGTAGCCCAAAGACAGGGTAGAGCACGCCTGCAGCCACTGGGATACAAATCGCGTTATACATAAACGCCCAAAATAAATTTTCTTTTATGTTTACCATAGTAGCATTTGCTAGTCTAACTAGTCCGGTCACGCCACGCAAATCATTTTTAACAAGCACGATATCTCCAGCACCTTTTGCTATATCTGAGCCTGAGTTCATAGCGATGCCAACACTTGCTTCTTTAAGCGATGGTGAATCATTTACGCCATCTCCAACAAAGATAACGCCACCGTGATTTGCAAGCTCTTTTATCTCATTAAATTTATCTTCAGGCAACATATTTGCGTGATATTTGCTTACATTTAGCTTCTTGGCGATACTTGCAACCACCTTCTCATCATCGCCTGAAAGGATCACGCTTTGTAAATTTAGATGTGTAAGCTCATTTATAACATCGTCCGCCTCGTCTTTTAGCTCATCACTAAGCGTTAAAAAACCAACAAATTTTTTATTTATAGCACAAAGTATTACGCCACTTCCATCATTTGTAGCCTCTTTTATAGCTTTACTTTCATCTAAATTTAAACTAACTTCATTTGCCAAAAGCAGCTTTTCGTTTCCGATTATTATCTGATTATTCTCATCTTCATAGAAGATGCCTTGCCCGACAACATTTTGAAATTTTCCATTTAGCTTTTGTAAATCTATACATTTTTGCTTTGCATATCTAACGATAGCTTTTGAGATGAGATGCTCACTTAAATTTTCAGCAGAAGCGATAAGAGCTAAATCTTGCTCACTTAAATTTGAGCTTTTGACGCTGATTTGCCCTTTACTAAGTGTGCCAGTTTTGTCAAATGCTACAAATTTAGCATCTTTTATTAGCTCTAAAACTTCTGGATTTTTTACTAAAATTCCAGCTTTTGCACCACGTGCAAGCGAGCTTACTATTGCTATTGGCGTAGCAAGTCCAAGAGCGCATGGGCATGAGATGATGAGAACGCAGATCGCACAAGAGATCGCATAAGCAAAATTTCCACTAAAAACGATCCAAGCCAAAAACGTAAGCACCGATATCGCTACCACGCTTGGCACAAAGATATTTGCTATCTTATCAGCAAGCCTGCCTATTGGCATTTTTTTCGTACTAGCGTCATTTAGTAAGCTTAAAATTTGAGACAACAAGCTTTCGAACGAGCTTTTTGTCATCTTGACGCTTATGTAGCCATTTGTATTTAATGTACCTGCAAATACATTATCGCCCACCTCTTTATAAACTGGCAGGCTCTCGCCTGTTAGCATCGAAGCATCGATTTCAGCTCCGCCTTGGACTATCACACCGTCACATGGAACATTGTAGCCATTCTTTACAACGACGATATCTCCTATTTTTAGCTCATTTACTGGTACTTCTTTGCTTCTTCCATCTGGCATAAGTAAAAATGCAGTTTTTGGAGAAATTTTAAGTAGTCTCTTTAGATAATCCCCTGCTTTTGCCTTCGAACGCTCTTCAAGATACTTGCCAAGAAGCACAAAAGCTATTATCATCGCTACGCCTGAAACATAGATATTTTTTAGATCATTTGGTAAAAATTTTTCAAAAAGTACTACAAAAAGCGAGTATAAAAACGCACTACCGCTTCCAAGAGCGACAAGCACATTCATATCGTAATTTCTATTTTTTACCGCTTCGTAGGCATGAGTAAAAAAGCCTTTGCCGCTAAAAATAAGAACTAAAAATGCCAAAGCTAGCATAGCTAAATTTACTAGCATGCTGTGAGGTGCGAACATCTCAAGTGCCATTATTATGATACTTGCGATAAATGCAAATAGAAATTTATTTCTAATATTTCTAATGTGAGCTTTTCTTTTTACTTCAAACTCATCAATATCAGTTGCCACAAAGTAGCCAAGCTTCTTTATCTTTTGCTCTAAAATTTCACGCACACTAGCGTCTTTTAGGATAAACTCGCCGCTTGCGTTTGCAAAATTTACATTTGCTTCAAGTACTCCATCTATCTTTTTTGAAACCTTTTCGATAGCATTTGAGCAGTTTACGCAGCTCATTCCCGCTATATTTAGTTTGACTTTTAAAGACATATCAGAGCTCTTTTATCACGTCAAATCCCAAATCAGCCATTTCAGATTTAAATTTCTCAACATCGCTATCTTTTATATCAAGACTAACTTGTCTTGGCTCTTTGCTAAGATCAACTTCTATCTTGCCAAAGTCATCTTCAAGTGCGTTTTTTATAGTGTTCGCACAATTTTGGCAGTGGATATTGTTTGCTTCAAATGTTTTCATATTATCTCCTTTATCATATGGTCGTATTCGTGTAAATTTACAATTTTCTTGACATTAAATTTAAAACCCAAACTCTCGTAAAATTTACGAACTTTTGGCTTGTTTGTATCTACTATTAATGAAACCTTTTTATGCCCTAGCTCTTTTGCCTTGACAAATGAATGCCTTATGAGCTCTTTTGCAAGCCCTTGGCCTCTAAAATTTTCATCAACAGCGATACTATCTATATAAAACTCATCGTCAAAACACTCTTTTTCTACTTGAGCGTCTTTACCAAGAGCCTTTAAATGTTGTGAAATTTCTCTATCAAGCTGCTCCGCGTCTCCACCAAAGTAAACACACATAGCAGCGATAATTTCCTCGTTATATTTATAAACAAAGACATTTTTATAGCTAAGTCTATTTGTCTCACTTTTGAAAAAAATTTCTAAAATTTCATCACTTTTAATAGGATCATCGTAGCCACTTAGCTTGTAGGCGATATCCTCCATTGCTAGATTTAGTAGCTTTATGCAGCTTTTTGCATCTTGTTTTTGAGCATTTTGTATCATGTGCGTCATTATAAAACTCTAGCTTAAATTTTTACCAAATATCAATTTGTGATTTACAAATCAATAACCCCCAATATGCAAACTAAAAATATTTTAAAAAAGTATAAAATTTTTTTAGTTATAATCCGTAAAAAATTTATTTAAGGATATTTATGGGACGAGCATTTGAGTACCGAAGAGCAGCAAAAGAAGCTAGATGGGATAAGATGAGCAAGGTATTTCCAAAACTTGCAAAAGCTATAACAGTAGCTGCAAAAGATGGTGGTTGTGATCCAGATATGAACCCAAAACTTCGTGCAGCTATCGCAGCAGCAAAAGCTGAAAATATGCCAAAAGATAACATCGATGCAGCTATAAAAAGAGCAAATGGCAAAGATAGCGCCGATATCAAGACTATTTTTTATGACGGCAAAGCAGCTCACGGCGTGCAGATCATTGTCGAGTGTGCGACCGACAATCCAACAAGAACGGTTGCCAATGTTAAAGCGATATTTAGCAAAAACGGCGGAGAAATTTTGCCAAGTGGCAGCCTTAGCTTTATGTTTACAAGAAAGAGCGTTTTTGAGCTTGAAAAGCCAGGCGCAGATATCGAAGAGATTGAGCTTGAGCTGATAGATTATGGTCTAAGCGATATCGAGGCTGACGATGAGACGCTATTTGTATACGGTGATTATGCAAATTTTGGTACACTTCATGAAGGTATCGAAAAGCTAAATTTAGTAGTTAAAAAAGCTTCACTTCAATACTTACCAAATCAAACTGTGAATCTAAGCGAAGAGCAAATGCTTGAGGTTGAGAGACTTCTTGATAAGCTAGAAGACGATGATGACGTTCAAGCAGTTTATACAAATATCGAATAAAAAGGAAATACATGCGTTTTGATGAATTAAAAGTTTATGATATAAATTTAGATGAGCTTAAAAAAGATAAATTTACAGTTTTAGAGACAGACAAAGGCGAGATCAGACTTGAACTTTTTGCCGAAGAAGCTCCACAAGCTGTTGCAAATTTTGTCCATTTGATAAAAACAGGCTTTTATAATGGTCTAAATTTTCACAGAGTTATACCAAATTTTGTCATCCAAGGCGGCTGCCCAAATGGTACAGGCACAGGCGGTCCTGGCTGGAGAATAAAATGCGAATGCGATAAACAAAAGGTAAAACACGAGCGCGGTAGCCTAAGCATGGCTCACGCGGGGCGTGATACTGGCGGATCACAGTTTTTCATCTGTCATAGCAAACAACCTCATCTTGACGGCGTGCATACAGTCTTTGGAAAATGCGTTGATGAAGAGAGCCTAAAGGTGCTTGACGCTATAAGACAAGGCGATAAGATCATCTCTGCTAAGATCAGAGAAAGCCTATAAAGGGGAAAATTTATGAATAATGCTAAAAAGCAAGGAAATCTTGCTGTAAGATTATTTACCAATCTTGCCTTTTGGGTTGTGATCGGTATTGTTGGTGGTGTTGTCGTTGGCATGGTCGCGCCTGAGCTTGGTATAGCAAGTAAGCCAGGCATTGATTATTTTATAAAAGCACTTAAAATTTTAATCGGCCCTATTATCTTTTTAACGATCGTTTCAGGCATCGTTGGACTTGAGAGCCTAAAAGATCTTGGGTCTATTGGATTAAAGGCATTTATCTATTTTGAGATAGTTAGCACACTTGCGCTTGCTGTTGGTATCATCTTTGGTGAGACACTTCGTCCAGGACATGGCATGAATCTTGACTACACTCAGCTTGATGCTTCAAGTGTAGCTAAATTTACATCTCAGGCTGCAAATATGGACGCAAATAGCGGATTTGTAGCACACACGCTTCATCTTTTAAGAGGTGCTGTGCCAGTAGATGGCATTTTCCCATACGTGCATATACTTGATCCATTTATAAAATCAAACACACTTCAAGTACTTTTCATGGCTATTATCGTTGCCATCGTACTTTCACTGCTAGCTCATGATAAAAAACAAGCTTGCCTAAAGCCACTTGAATTTATTCAGCACTATGTCTTAAAACTTCTTAGCTGGCTTATGCTCTTTAGCCCAGTGGCTGCATTTTCAGCTATGGCTTATCTAATCGGCAAATTTGGTATCGGAACACTTCTTGGCATGATGGAGCTTTTGGTTGTTATGGCACTTGCAAGCTGCTTTTTCATATTTGTCGTGCTTGGTGTTATCTGCTATTTTGCAAAAATCAATGTCTTTAAATTTATGCGTTTTATTTCAAAAGAGGTATTGGTAGTCTTTGCAACAAGCTCAAGCGAAACAGCTCTTGCGCCGCTTATGCAAAAGCTAGAATCAGCTGGTATAAATAGAGGTGCTGTTGGTCTTATCATTCCAACTGGCTACTCATTTAACCTCGACTGCACCAACATCTATCTAAGTCTAAGTGTTATCTTCCTAGCTCAAGCTTTCAACATCCCATTAAGCTTTGAGCATCTAATAAGTATACTAATCGTACTAATGATCACAAGCAAAGGCGCTGTTGGCGTTACAGGATCTGGCTTTGTCGTCCTTGCTGGAACACTAAGCGCACTTCCAAGCACTGGCATACCAGTCGTCACCGTAGCCGTACTACTTGGCGTTGATAAATTTATGTCAGAGATGCGTGCTGTTGGCAACCTTTGTGGCAATGCCGTTGGCTGCATGATAGTTTCTATCTGGGATAAAAAGGTCGATATGGAGAAATTTAGATACGCACTAGATCATCCAGAGGAATTTCACTTTCACTCATAATATACACTTATAACTATAAGGGCAACTCTGCCCTTATTTTTCTTTTTATTCTAAATTTATACAATCTATCTCCTTCTCAAACCTATAAAAATTTTTAGAAAACAACATAATAAACAATATTTGATAACTGGTTCAAGCACAAAAAGAAAAACTAGGAGCTAAGTGTAATAGGAAAATTTTATTAGTAACTTATATATTTGTATCTAATATTTTGTTACTTACTAGAATAAATTTACAAATGTAATAACTTGAGCTTATAATTTAGAAGAGAAATACTTTAAATTTAGTCATATAAAAAATATCAACTAAAAATTCTTGTAAGATATTAGGAACAGCCTTGCAAGAAGCTTTGCAAGGCTATAAATTTAAGCTGTTGGGCCAGCTTTAGCGTACTCCACGCCCTCTTTTACATCTTCATAACGCTTGAAATTTTCAACAAACATTTTAGCAAGCTTATCACGTGAAGCGTTATACTCAGCCGGATGCGTCCATGTGTTTATAGGATTTAGCAGTTTTGTATCGACGCCATCAAGCTCTTTTGGGATAGCAAAGTTAAATTTATCAAAATTTTCAAATTCGCATTTTGTGATGCTGCCATCAAGGATCGCATTTATGCAAGCACGAGTTGCTTTTATGCTCATACGCTTGCCAACACCGTAAGCACCGCCACTCCAGCCTGTATTTACAAGATAGACATTAACGCCATGCTTATCGATCTTCTCGCCTAGTAGTTTTGCATAGACAGTTGGGTGAAGTGGCATAAATGGCTCGCCAAAGCAAGCGCTAAAAGTAGCGACTGGCTCAGTAATACCGCGCTCTGTGCCAGCAACTTTTGCAGTATAGCCACTTAGGAAATAATACATCGCCTGCTCTTTTGTCAGCTTTGCAACTGGAGGAAGCACGCCAAAAGCATCAGCACTTAAAAAGATGATATTTTTTGGATGGCCAGCACTTGAGCTTGGCTCGTAGTTGTCGATGTGATAGATTGGATAGCTCACGCGTGTGTTTTCAGTCTTTGAGCCATCTTTGTAATCAACCACACCCTTTTCATCAGCCACGACATTTTCAAGTAGCGCATCACGCCTGATCGCTGCGTAAATTTCTGGCTCGCTGCTTGGATCAAGGTTTATACATTTTGCATAGCAGCCACCCTCAAAGTTAAATACCCCATCATCGTCCCAGCCGTGCTCGTCATCACCTATTAGCTTGCGCTTTGGATCAGTTGAAAGTGTAGTTTTACCAGTACCAGATAGGCCAAAAAATAGCGCTGTATCGCCCTTCTCACCTACGTTTGCAGAGCAGTGCATGCTTAGCTTTCCTTCAAGTGGCAGCCAATAGTTCATCATAGAAAAAATACCCTTTTTCATCTCACCACCGTACCATGTGCCGCCGATCACTGCAACATTTTCTTCTACGTTAAAGATAACAAAGACCTCTGAATGTAGTCCATCAGCCTTGTAGTCCTCATTTTTTGTCTTACAAGCGTTATATACTACAAAATCAGGCTCAAATTTAGCTAGCTCTTCCTCGCTTGGACGGATAAACATATTTTTTACAAAGTGCGCTTGCCACGCTACTTCAGTGACAAAGCGAACTGATTTTTGGCTCTTTTTACTAGCTCCACAAAATGCGTCTTGGATGAAAATTTCCTTGCCGCTTAGCTGCTCTTTTGCTTTTTTAAGAAGCTTATCAAAAAGCTCTTTTGTGATAGGCTGATTTATCTTACCCCAAGCGATGTATTTTTGACTTGGATCTTGCTTGACGAAATACTTATCTTTTGGGCTTCTTCCAGTAAAAATTCCCGTATCAACCATAAATGTGCCGTTACTTGAAACCCTACCCTCGTTGTTTGCCTTTTCAAGCTCAAAAAGCTCATCATAGCTTAGATTGTGATTTATCTTTTTGATCTCTTTTAGACCTAGTTCGTCTAGTTTATTTATCATATTATTTCCTTTTAAAATTTTCGTTTTTTTATAAATTCTGACCTAAAAGTCATCAAAATGTTAATCAAATTTCGCTTAACACTATCTTTTTAAAAGTGGCAAATTTATTTAAATTTAGCTACCACTTGATTGTTCGCGACGCTTTGACCTTTGCTAACCTCAATAGAGCCTATCACACCATCTTTTGGGGCTTTGACATCTATCTCCATCTTCATTGCTTCAAGCACGACTACAGCTTGCCCCTTTTTGACATGGTCTCCTGCACTTACTAAAATTTTATGCACAGCGCCTGGTAAGCTTGCAACGATGTCATTTTCTGTTGCGCCTGCTACTGCACTTTTGGCATTTTTCACGCTCTTGCCTTCAACTTCGGTGATTGATTTTACTTGGATGCTATCGTTAAAGCCTTCGCTTACTTCGACATTGTAGCGGCTACCATTTACAACGACACTATATCTGCCACTTTGAGTTTGTCTGCATTCATTTGCCTTAGCGTTTGGATCGATCTTTCTTACATTTACTTTGGCTTCGCCTTTTAAGAATGCGATACCCTTTTCTTTACAAGCAGCTGCTATAAATATATTTTCTTCGGTAGTTTTTATATTGTTTTGCTTTAGAATTTCTTTTACATGAGCAAGCGACTTACTCTCATCTTTATCAGCTATATCAACTGCGTGTTTTGTAGTTGGTTTTAAGCCTAGCTGCTCGCTTGCAAGCTTAATGATCTCTTTATCAGGCGTAACTGGGGTCTTGCCAAAGTAGCCAAGCACCATTTTGCCGTATCCCTCGGCGATCTTTTTCCACTTGCCAAACATCACATTATTAAATGCTTGTTGGAAATAAAACTGGCTAACAGGGGTCACTGAAGTACCGTATCCACCCTTTTGCACCACTTCACGCATCGCAAGGATAACCTCTGGAAATTTATCTAAGATATTATTATCTCTCATCATCTGGGTATTTGCTGTAAGCGCGCCACCAGGCATCGGTGAAAATGGTATGAGTGGGCTTACTTGTACGGCCTCAGGTGGCAAGAAATACTCTTTTAAGCAATCATTCAAAACGCTTTCATATTTTAAAATTTTCTCCACGTCAAGTCCGCCAAGATCGTAGTTTTTGCCTTTTACTGCGTGAAGCATAGTTAAGATATCTGGCTGACTTGTACCGCCACTTACTGGGCTTGCGGCTAGATCTATGCCATCAACGCCGGCTTCAAGCGCTGCAAGATAGCAGGCCACACTTACGCCTGCAGTTTCATGAGTGTGGAGTCTGATGTGAGTTTTTTCTGGCAGCAGCTTTCTAGCCATTTTTATGGTTTCATAGACCTTTTGTGGGCTACTTGTGCCGCTTGCATCTTTAAAGCAAACGCTGTGATAAGGGATATTTGCATCTAAAATTTCTCTTAAAATTTTCTCATAAAATTTAACATCATGTGCTCCCACACAGCCACTAGGCAGATCCATCATAGTAACAACAACTTCGTGTTTTAGCCCATGATGAGCGATTCTCTCGCCTGAATATTTTAAATTTTCAACATCATTTAGTGCGTCAAAATTTCTAATAGTAGTGGTTCCGTGTTTTTTGAAAAGCTTTGCGTGAAGGTCGATTAGCTCACGACTACCAGTATCAAGTGTTACGGTATTTACGCCCCTGCTTAGGGTTTGAAGATTTGCTTTTGGTCCTACGATGCTTCTAAATTTATCCATCATCGCAAAAGCATCTTCATTTAGGTAAAAATAAAGGCTTTGAAATCTCGCTCCGCCACCAAATTCAAAATGCTCTATGCCAGCCTCTTTAGCCGCTTCAAGCGCAGGCAAAAAATCATTCATAAGCACTCTAGCGCCATAAACTGACTGAAAGCCATCTCTAAAGGTCGTATCCATAACATCGATAAATTTCTTCGCCATCACCCACCTCATTAATTTTATAAATTTATTTAAAGAGTTCATAGAAAATGGCTAAATTGGTTAGAAACTCAAATTAGCCATTTTGCTTGTTTTTTGGTATTTTACAACCAAAAACTTTTATATCATTTAAAGAGTGAGAGCAAGAAGTTTAATAATCCGCCGTGGCTCGCATCAAGCATTGGCTTTAATTCCATTAGAAAGACGCAGAAAAATACAAGTACAGCAAGCTGAATAAAAATATAAGGCACAACACCTTTATAAATAGCAGTCGTTTTTATCTCAGATGGTGCGACTGATCTTAGGAAAAATAAGCTAAAACCAAATGGCGGCGTTAGGAATGAAGTTTGCAAATTCATCGCAACTAAGATTGCTAGATAAATTGGATTTATACCAAGCTTTGCAGCTATTGGCACCAAGATAGGAAGCACAATGTATGAAATTTCAACAAAGTCGATAAAAAAGCCAAGCACAAAGATGACAACCATACTAAAAATAATAAAGCCCCACTTCTCGCCTGGTAAATTTGTCATAAATTTTTCAACAATCTCATCTCCACCAGTATAACTAAATACCATAGAAAAGGCTGTCGCACCAACAAGTATGGCAAAGACAAGTGCTGTAGTTTTTACGCTTTCTGCCAATGCCTCTTTTATCATAGAAAATGAAAATGTCCTATAAAAAATAGCTAAAATAATGGCTCCAACGCAGCCAAAAGCTGAACTTTCAGTTGGTGTAGCGATACCTGCAAATATAGAGCCCAATACACAAATAACAAGTAAAAGCGGTGGAAAGATAGCGATTAGTGCTCTCATAATCTGCTTAAATTTACTAACACCGCTCTCATCTTTTACTACCGGTGCGGTATCTGGTTTCAAATAAGCAACAATCAAAATATAAATAATATAAACGGCAACTAGTGTGAGTCCTGGGATGATGGCTTGATGAAAAAGCTCACCAACTGGCACTGAAAATATATCACCCAAGATAATCAGCACGATAGAAGGTGGAATGATCTGTCCAAGCGTACCAGCGGCACATATAGTGCCACAACCTAGCGCTTGGTCGTATTTATACTTTAACATAACAGGCAAGCTTATAACACCCATTGCAACGACACTTGCACCAACAACACCAGTTGAAGCTGCAAGAAGTGCTCCAACCAAGATAGTGCTAATAGCAATACCTCCGCGAATTTCTCCAAAAAGCATACCCATACTCTCAAGCAGTCTCTCAGCTAGCTTTGACTTTTGAAGTACGACACCCATAAAGACAAAGAGTGGAACTGCTATAAAAATTCTACTCTCCATGATAGAGAAAATTCTATAAGGCATGAAGTTAAACATATCTTTGAAAACTTCGATACTTCCAAGTAGCCCATCTCCGTCTCCAATGCTCTCAACAATACTACCAATCATGCCAAATATCATCGAAACCGCACCAAAGGTAAAGGCTACCGGAAAGCCAATGCCTAGCATCAAAAGCGCAGCTATAAACATTATCAAACCAGCCATTATTCCCCCTTTTTAGCTTTTTTGTAAAGATTAAAATTTCTTATAAAAAAGCCGATCGCAAAAAATACAAGTAGATAAAAAGAAAAAGGAATAAGTGCTTTTATGATCCATCTGTGAGTAAGACCGCCTGGATCCGCACTAGCTTCAGCTGAAGTATAAGCATCACTCACAAATTCAAACGATAAATTTGAAACTAAAAGTGCAAATGGAATTACAAAAATAACAGTTCCTATCATATTTACAAGAGCTTTATTTTTTGGTGAAAATTTAGCATAAAAGATATCAACTCTAACATGTGCATCTTCTTTTAATGCATAGCTCATGCCAAGCAAAAATATTACAGCAAAAAAATGCCACTCAAGCTCCTGAAATGCAACGTTTCCATAAGAGAAAAAATATCTTGCCACAACGTTAAAAAAGACGTCCATTATCATCAAAGCCATAATAAACATGCAAATATAGCCGACTATATCGCCAACCTTATCAAAAAATTTCTCAACTTTTTGCATAACCAACCCTTAAAAAAACAATTTATTTATCATGATGATAAATACGCAAACTGGCGCCACATATCTTAATAAAAAATACCATGCACTAAATACAAAGTCGCTCATATATGGGCTAAATAACACATAAAGTGCTTCTCTTTTCATAAAATATCCAACAAATATCGCTCCACCAATACCACTAATTGGAAGCAGAACATTTGAAGCGGTAAAATCAAGAAAATCAAAGAAATTTTTACCAAAGAGCATAAATTTGTCGCCAACATTTTCTATATTTGATAAAAGACATAAAAATCCCAATACAAAAACACCAGCTCCAACTATGCTAAGAGCTTTTATCCTGCTAATGCCATACTCTCTGATCAAGAAAAATACAAACGGCTCTACGATAGAGATAGCTGAAGTAATACCAGCAAAGATAAGTGCAGCAAAAAATGCCACAGCTAAAATTTGACCTATCACACCAAGCTTAGCAAAGAGCGTTGGAAGCGAGATAAAGACAAGTCCTGGTCCTTGAGACGGCTCTGCGCCAAATTCAAATATAAATGTAAAGATAACAAGACCCATCATAATGGCTAAGACGATATTTATAAAGACGATACTTAGCGTAGAAGTGGCTAAATTTGTATCGTCGCTTAGGCTAGCTGAATATGTAATGATCGCTGCCATACCAAGAGATAGTGTCCAAAAAGCAAGCCCAAGAGCAAGCAAGAGCGAGTTAAATGAAATTTTACTAAAGTCAGGAACAAGTAAAAACTCTGCAGATTTTGTAAAGCCATTCATCGTCATAGAAAAGATAAGCATGATTAAAACCATGATAAATAGGCTTGGCATCATCCAAACATTTAGCTTTTCAATGCCACTTTTCACTCCTTTTGAAAGGATAAAAAAGCAAGCTACAAATGCTATGACAAAATAAAGCGTCTGCTCACCAAGACCATGCATAAGAAGCTCATTAAATATTACTTTTGAGCTTTCTATATCGTTTGGAAGACCGGTAAAAGATAGCGTGAAATACTTAAAGACCCAGCCGATGATTACAATATAATAAGATGAGATTATAGCTGCGGTTACCATAGCTAAAATTCCAACCAGCTGCCATAAATTTTTATTTTTATTCGCTAACTTTCTAAAGGCATTTACACTATCGCTCTCACTAAGTTTGCCAATACTTAGCTCTGCCATAAAGATAGGTATGCCAACTAAAAACGTTATCAAAAGATATAAAATAACAAATGCTGATCCACCATTTTCACCGACCATATATGGAAATTTCCACGCATTGCCAAGTCCAACAGCTGACCCTGCAACTGCTAAAACATAACCTATTTTAGAAAACTGTTCTTTTGCCATTATGCAATCTCCCTTACTAGCACCACAAAAACTAGAACTGGTGCTACAAACCTTATTAAAAAATACCAAATTTTAAAAACAATCTCACCCATATAAGGCAAGAATAGCTCTTTTAAAAGCTCAAATTTCATAAAGTACCCAACAAAAATGGCAAATATAATGCCACCAAGTGGTAGCATAATGTTTGAGCTAAGATAATCAAGCAGATCAAAAAAGCTCTTACCAAAAAATGTAAGTGACTCCTTAAAATCGCCAATGCCGCTTAACGCACATAAAATCCCTAAAACATAAACTACGGCACCGACAATGATAATTGATCTATTTCTACTAAGTCCCAAGCTTTTATTTAAAAAAAATATAAATGGCTCGACTAGCGAAATAACCGATGTTATACCAGCAAAAAATAAAGATGTAAAAAATGCAAAAGCCAAGAAATTTCCAAGCAAACCAAGCTTTGCAAAAAGCGTTGGAAGCGAGATAAATGCTAACCCTGCACCCTTTGATGGCTCTGAGCCAAATTCATAGGTGAATGTAAAAACTATAAGTCCTATAATTACGCTAATAATTATATTTGCAAAGACTACATAAAGTGATGAAGTAAATAAATTTGTATCATTGCCTAGGCTTGATGAGTAGGTTAAAATGCAGCCAATGCCAATACACATCGTAAAAAAAGCTAATCCAAGAGCATTTAAGATAGCGCCTTGATCTATCTTTGAAAAGTCTGGCACAAGTAAAAATTTAGCCGCCTCATCAAATCCATTCATGCCAAAAGAGTAGCCAAGCATAAGCAAAAGCAAAATAAAAAGTGCCGGAATAAGATATACATTTATACGCTCTATTCCGCTTTTTATACCTTTTGTAAGTATAAAAAAGTAGGCAAAAAAGGCGATACTAAAATACAAAATTTGCTCCTCTATGCCCTTTGAAGTAAAATTTACAAAAAGCGCTTCTGAGCTTGCCATATTTTTTGGAAGCTCACCAAGACTTAAGATAGCGTATTTTAAAACCCAACCGATAATAAGCGTGTAAAAAGATGCAATGAATATCCCTGTCACCATCACAATACCGGCAAATTTCCAAGAATTTGCTCCCTTTGTAGCTAGACTTTTAAACGCTCCAACCGTATCAAGACGAGAAATTTTACCCATCGCCATCTCGGCAAAAAATATGCTAAGCCCAACGACAAAAGCAAAAAATAGATATATAAGTATAAACGCTGAACCACCATTACTACCGACCATATATGGAAATTTCCACGCATTACCAAGGCCAATAGCTGCTCCAATGATAGATAGAACAAAACCAACTTTACTAAATCTATCCATCATTTACCTGCTATTTGATAGATCATGATGGCACAAATTGCAACTGGAACGATGTATCTTAGAGTGAAGTACCAAATTTCAAAAAATACTTTTCCCATAAATTCACCAAAGAGTAGATATAGGCTCTCTTTTTTAAGTTTATAGCCAACAAAAAAACTAAAAATTATGGCACCTATTGGCATCATTATATTTGAAGTAAGAAAATCAAGTGCATCAAAGACTGGCTTACCAAAAATACTAAAGATATTAGCCGTCTGCGCATAATATGAAAAAATACAAAAAAGGCCTAAAATATAGACAAAAATTCCAATATAAACAAGAGCCATTTTGCGTGAAATTTCAAATTTTCTAACCAAATAATAAGCAAATGGTTCAATCATCGAAACAGCACTTGTAACACCAGCAAATAAAAGTGAAACAAAAAATGCGATGGCCATGACATTGCCAACTATCCCAAGCTTTGCAAAAAGTGTAACAAGTGAGATAAAAATAAGCCCCGGGCCACTTGCCGTGCTATCAGCTCCATAAGCAAATATAAACGTAAAGACCACAAGTCCCATCATAATGCCTATTAATATGTTTATAAAGATGATAGAAAGCGTTGATTTTATAAGATTTGTCTGCTCTGGTAAATTTGCAGCGTATGTCGGTATTACACCAACGCCCATAGATAGCGAGAAGAACGCGAGTCCAAGAGCTTGTAAAATAACATCTGGCGTGATCGCGCTAAAATTTGGTACAAATAAAAATTTAGCCGCCTTAACAAAGCCATCACCCATACTAATTGCATAAAAAAGTATACAAACAAGCAGTATAAAAAGACTCGGCATCATCCAGATATTTAGCTTTTCAATGCCACTTTTCACACCTTTTGAAACAGCAAAAAATACCATTAAAAAGACTAGACTAAAGCAAAGCACAGCACTGGTTAGATCATTTGCCAAAAGTGTATTAAACTGCGTTGCAGCCTCTTTTGTGTCAGATAAAAGCGGCGAAAAACTAAGATAGATATACTTTAAAATCCAGCCAATAACTACCATATAAAATGAAGCAATAAGTATCGCTCCTATCATAAAAAAGCCTGAAAGGGACCATATTGTTTTATGTTTTGGAGCAAGTTTATAAATGGAGCTTACTACGTCGCTTTCGCCAAGCTTGCCGATACTAAGCTCTGCTAAAAACGCCACAAATGCGATAGCAAATGTAAGGAGTAAATATAAAATTATAAATGCTGAACCGCCGTTGTTTCCTACCATTGTTGGAAATTTCCATGCATTACCAAGTCCAACAGCCGATCCCGCCATAGCAAGAACAAAGCCTATTTTTGAAAATTTTTCATTTATCATTGATTACCTGAGATTAAGAATAAATTAATTTTTTTAAAGATAACATAAAAAAACTTTTATTTTTCTAAGCCAAGAATTTTTTATGGGCAATTTAAATTTTTAGTGTTTTTATTTGAAACAAAGTTTTGTTTTTGTAATATTACGGCTCATAAAGTTTAAGTAGGGGACAGATCCGAAAGAGCTTTAAAATTTTAAAGGAGCAACGATGAAAAAGATCGTGTTTTTAATTCTTGGTCTTGCTGCATTCGCATTTGGCGCTGACGGCGAGATGATTAGATCATATTCAGTTATCGCTGGTGGTATTGGCCTTGGTCTTGCAGCTCTTGGTGGCGCTATTGGTATGGGCAATACAGCTGCTGCAACAATTAGCGGAACAGCTAGAAACCCAGGTGTTGGTAGCAAACTTATGACTACAATGTTTATCGCTCTTGCAATGATCGAAGCACAAGTTATCTACGCACTTGTTATTACGCTTATCGTTCTTTACGCAAACCCAATGCTTGGCTAAGCGTAAAGCTTAAATTTAGCCCCTTTTTGGGGCTTTTACTCTTTTTGCGATCATGGTGGAATTGGTAGACACGCTATCTTGAGGGGGTAGTGCCGCTAGGTGTGCGAGTTCGAATCTCGCTGATCGCACCATCTAATCTTACACTTCAAAATCCAAAATCTTACAAAATTTAAAAAGGGGAATTTATGCTAGATAAAAAGCGTGCTTTAAAACAGCTACAAAATGAAGCAGATGATACCGCCATCTATACGTTACTCGAAGTTAGTGAAAAAAATGAAGAAAATAAAAAAATACTTCGTAAATTAATCACTGAAGAAAAACGACACTATGCTTTTTGCCAAAAGATAACAGGTGAGAGTAGAACTGCAAATTTATTCAAAGTTATCTTCTATACGATACTCGTTAAAATTTTTGGTACATCTTTTACTTTAAAATTTATGGAGTCACGCGAAGAAGACGCAGAGCAATTTTATCTTGGTATTGTTGATGAGTATCCTGAAGCTAGAGATATTTATGAAGAAGAAGTAAATCATGAAAACAATTTAATCTCTATGTTAAAAGATACGAAACTAGTCAATGCTGGTGGCATTGTTCTTGGTATGAATGACGCATTAGTTGAGCTAACTGGCACACTAAGTGGTATCGCACTTGCTTTTTCAAATACAAAATCAGTTGGTGCGACAGGCCTTATCATGGGCATTGCAGCTGCTCTTTCTATGGCAGGGTCGGCCTATCTTGAGTCAAAAGAAAATCCAAGCGACGAGATCAAACCGCTTACCTATTCGCTCTACACAGGTGGTTCGTACATCATAACAACGACGTTTTTGATACTTCCATTTTTTATTTTTTCAAGCAGTCTTTACGCTGTCTTGTCGATGTTTTTCTTTGCCTTTGTTGCCATTATCACTTACAACTTTTACATAAGCGTGGCAAAAGAGCTTAAATTTTTACCAAGAGTAATTGAAATGTGTGTAATAACTTTTGGTGTTGCGATCATTTCATTTGGCATTGGCTTTTTAGTTAAGCACTATTTTGGCCTAGATATTTAATCCAAAATTTCATACCAAGTGTAGCTATCGTTTCCAAAATTCCCACTAAATAGTGGTTTTAAATTTAGATCAAGGCTCAAGCTTTTACCATCCTTAAAATTTGAGCTTTGATAGATAAGTAGCCATTTTACGTTTGCTAGCTTGCCATCTTTTGCAAGTTTTAAAAACTCACCAGCACCTTCAAACATACTAAGTCCTTTTAAACTAAGCTCTTTTTGAATACTAACTTTGCGCCCTGGCACATTAAAAAGTGGTATTGTCTTATCAAATTCATCACTTCTTGAGTAGATTATGACATCTGGATTTTTGCCGCCACTTACTAGCCTACTATCAAGCTTTGGTCGGTCTATTCGCACTGTGTTGCCGCCAATTATTAGCGTATCTATGACGCTTCTTAGTTTATGGACGTGCGTGCGGCTAAGCTCATTTGTGATGATGCCGCCACTTGCCACGCCGTTTTTACTAAGAGCGATTTTTAAAAAGCTAAATCCACCATTTTGATAGGCCAAAAATGGCTCAAGTAGCTTATCGCAACGCTCTTTTAAAACACCAAATTTAACTTTCAGCCCAGTACTTTGAAGTAAATTTCCACCACCACTTGCTATTTTATTTTCATCGTGACTGCCTATTATCACCTCTCTAAAACCAAGCTCTTTTAGCAAAATTGCACAAGGTGGCGTTTTACCATGATGTAAGCAAGGCTCAAGAGTGACGTAAGCTTTTGCATTTTTTAGTAAATTTGAGTGATTTTTTAGTATAAGTTCATAGGTAAATTTTGGCTCCAAAAGGCCAAATTCGCCCTCTTTTATATTAGAGCTAAATTTATCGTTATACGCTTTTATAAAATCATCTTTAAATTTTTCACTTTTTTTGCAAAGCGCAAAGAGTATCGCTGTCGGTTCAGCGTGTAAATATCCAGCTTTTTCATGAGCCTTGCAAGATAAAATTTGACCATTTTCATCAAGGATAAGGCATCCAACGGCCGGATTTGGATAGGTTAATATTTGAAATTTCCAAGCCTCGCTTAAAGCAAGATCCATGTAAAATTCGTCGTTCATCTTAGCAGACTATATTTATTTTCCTATATCTTTTATCTCATCAACAAGAGTTTTTGAGATCAAGTCGATATCGGTCGGCTCATCCTCTGCGTCCCACCTAAAAGCAGCAATCTCTGCCAAAACCGCGATCTCTTTAAAATAGCTATATTTCGTTGTAGAGGCTGGTATAGAGTAAGAGACCAAAAGCCTATCATCGTTATCATAAATTTTCACGCTATAGCGAAAGTGTGGCTTGTTTAACGCCTTGCCACCCCAGTTAAACCATCTTTCATAGTCCATTTGTATTTTTATCTTGAAGCTATTTTCGTCCCCTAAAATGCCCTGCTCTTTTAGATGTTTGTTTATAAATTCCACAAACTCATCACGAAGTTCGCTTTCGTTTTTATAGTTAGTGTTGTGCTCATATCTAGTTGGTTGATTTGTCAATGTTAGGTTAAAATCGCTAACAATGTATTTAGTCACGCCTTTTTGTATCGGCGTTGGCTCAACATTATATTTATATCTTCCCCCACATCCAACGAAGAAAACACTTAAAACTATTAAAAAGAGTATTTTTACAAATTTCATATTTTCTAAATTTACGACAAGCCGTCGATCTTTCCGTCTGCGTCTATCTTCATATTGACAGCGGCTGGCACTTTTGGAAGTCCTGGCATTAGCATGATCTTACCACAAACTGCGACGATAAAGCCAGCCCCAGTTCTAATATCAAGGTCTTTTACGCTAAATGTAAAGCCCTTTGCTCTACCCAAAAGCTTCGCCTCATCACTAAATGAATACTGAGTTTTTGCGATACAAACTGGCAAATGGCTCAAATTTAGCTCTTTTATCATCTCAAGCTTTTTAAGAGCGGCCTCTTCAAAGACCACCTCGCCAGCTCCATAAATTTCCTTAGCGACCTTTTCTATTTTAGTTTTCGTATCGTCGCTCATCTCGTATGTGAAATTTATCTTACTTGGCTTATCGCACGCTTTTAAAACTAGCTCAGCTAGCTCAAGTGCGCCTTTGCCACCTTTTAAGAAATTCTCACAAACTGCCACTTCTACGCCAAGCTCACGGCAGTACTCTTTTACGAAATTTATCTCTTCATCAGTGTCAAAGCCAAATTTATTAAGCGCCACAACCACGTTTTGACCAAATTTACCTTTTAAATTTTCGATGTGTCCGCCAAGGTTTTCGATGCCTTTTTTAAGTGCATTCATATCTGGTTTTGTGATCTCGTCTTTATTTGCTTCGCCGTTATATTTTAGCGATCTGATCGTGCTTACAAGCACCACAGCGCTTGGTTTAATCTCAGCAACCCTGCATTTTATATCTAAAAATTTCTCCGCGCCAAGCTCCGAGCCAAAGCCAGCTTCAGTGATGACATAGTCAGCCAAATTTAGAGCTGTTTTTGTTGCAATGACTGAGTTACAGCCATGTGCGATGTTTGCAAATGGGCCACCATGAACGAGCGTAGGTGTGTGCTCTAGTGTTTGAAATAAATTTGGTTTGATCGCATCTTTTAAAAGTATGCAAACAGCGTCTTGGCAGCCTAGATCACGCACATAGATAGGCTTTTTATCGCTATCGTAAGCAACCATGATGTTTGCCACGCGCTCTTTTAGATCAGAAAGGCTTGTGGCTAGACAAAGCACAGCCATGATCTCGCTTGCGGCGGTGATGTTAAAGCCATCTTCTCTTGGCACGCCATCCGTTCTGCCGCCCTGGCCCACAGTGATAAATCTAAGCGCGCGGTCATTCATATCCATACAGCGCTTCCATAAAATTTTCTCGATTTTTAGTGGGTTTTCTTGATAGAGACTATTATCTATCATCGCTGAAATCAGGTTATTTGCCGATGTTATAGCGTGAAAATCGCCAGTGAAGTGTAAATTTAGATCCTCCATCGGCGCAAGCTGCGAGTAGCCACCACCTGCTGCTCCACCCTTTATGCCAAAAACTGGTCCAAGAGATGGTTCGCGAAGTGCTAGGCAGACTTTTTTACCAAGTGAATTTAGTGCGTCAGCTAGGCCGATCGACATAGTCGTTTTGCCCTCGCCATACGGGGTTGGATTAGTCGCAGTGACTAAGATGAGCTTTGAATTTGATGGCTCAAGTCTAGGGGAAATTTTGGCCTTAAATTTACCGTAAAGCTCAAGCTCGTCTTCGTTTAAGCCTAGTCTTGCGGCAACTTTACTGATGTGTTCAAGTTTTGTTTGGTGAGTTATCTCGATGTCGCTTAGCATTTTACCACTCCAAATATGTTTTTGCTTTTTTTATCTCACTGATGTTGATCTCAAAAATTCCCTCTTCGTTTTCTACTGCGATGCTCTCTTCGTCCGCTTTTACGAGCCTTCCTGCAAATTTTTCAGCCTCGGTTTGAACTTTTACAAGCTCGCCAACGCTCGCTTTAAAATGAGATGGCTTGCTAAGCTTTCTCTCAAGGCCAGGCGAGCTAACCTCAAGGTTATAATCCCCGCTAACTGGCGGTGTCACGTCAAAGATAGGCGAGAGCAGACGACTTACTTTTTCGCAATCATCAAGGCTCACTCCGCCATCTTTTGTGATATAAACTCTAAAAATAGCCCTGCCATTTTCATTTGCGATCTCACTATCGTAAAGCTCGACGCCGCATTCGCGTACTAGTTTGTCTAAATTATCCATTTTTGTTTAAATCCTTTGAAATTTTATCAAACAACTTATCCATATGGTTTTGATACTCTAATCTATCGTCAAATTTAAAGTGAAAATTTGGACATCTATACCAGCCCTCAGCCGCCATGCAGTGGTTTTGCAAATGCCTGCAAACGCGCTTTAGATGACCCAAAATATACTCTTGCTCGCGCTCATCAAACATCATCTTGTCAAGATAGACAAAGGCATCGTATCTGCCCTTTTTGCACTCGACGTCAGTGACGCAAAGTCCCTTTAAAATGCTATCTTCAAGAGTGGCTAGAGCCTCTGGTATGAGCTCTTTTAGCACGCTCTCTGTTCTCATACGCTTTATTTCGTTAGCGTTCATAGAGTAGCTTTCTCCTTGACTTCTTTGAAACTTTCGATGTAGTCATTTTCTCTAATGTCGTTGAAATTTTCGATACCAACGCCACACTCGTAGCCTTTAGCAACCTCTTTGACGTCATCTTTGAAGCGTTTTAGTGAGCTAACTAAGCCCTCATAAACGACCACACCTTCTCTAATAAGGCGAATTTTTGCACCTCTGTTTATCGTGCCCTCAGTGACGATACATCCAGCGATAGTGCCAACTTTTGGCACGTGGATCACTTGGCGAACCTGTGCTTGACCAAGCTGCTCTTCTCTGATGATCGGCGACATTAGTCCGCCTAAAATCGCCTTCACATCGTCGATTAGATTATAAATAACATTGTAAGTTTTTATCTCGACGCCGCTCTCTTTTGCCTTCTCTTTTATCTCGCCAGTTGGCCTTATGTTAAAGCCAAGGATGATACAGTCGTTACTTGCGCTTGCAAGTGCAACGTCGCTTTGTGTAATACCGCCAACGCCTGAGTGGATCACATTTACTCTGATCTCATCATTTGCTAGTTTTTCTAGGCTTGCTTTTAGCGCCTCAAGTGAGCCGCCAACGTCAGCTTTGATGATGACTGGAAGTGTTTTTAGCTCACCCTCAGCTATCTTAGCGCTAAGCTCATCGATACTAACCTTTGTACTCTTGCTAAGCTCTTTTTGGCGGATATATTCAGCCTTTTTCTGTGCGTACTCACGAGCTTCTTTATCAGTTTTTACGCCTATTAGCGTCTCGCCAGCCTCTGCTATCTCGCTAAGGCCCACTATCACGCCACATTCGCCTGGCTTTATCTCTTTTAATGGCCTACCCTGATCATCAAGCAAGCTTCTTATCTTGCCATACGCAACGCCTGCAACAACAGTGTCGCCAACCTTTAGCGTGCCATTTTCAACGATAATAGTAGCTACTGGGCCACGACCTTTTTGAAGTGAGCTCTCGATAACAGTTGCTTTTGCATTTGCCTTTGGATTTGCTTTTAGCTCTAAAAGATCAGCTTGTAAAAGTACGATCTCTAATAGATCATCTATGCCCATGCCTGTTTTTGCAGAGATTGGCACAAATTCATACTTTCCGCCCCACTCTGTTGGCATGATATCAAGCTCGGCAAGACCAGTCTTTACTAGGTCAGGATTTGCTGACTCTTTATCCATTTTGTTTATTGCGATGATTATCGGTACGCCAGCGGCTTTTGCGTGGCTAACCGCCTCTTTTGTTTGTGGTTTTACGCCATCATCTGCTGCAACTACGATGATAACTATGTCAGTCACGCCAGCACCTCTTGCACGCATAGCAGTAAACGCTTCGTGACCTGGAGTGTCGATAAATGTGATATTTTTGCCGTTTTTATTTACCATGTAAGCACCAACATGCTGAGTGATACCACCAGCCTCTCCTGCTGCTACACGTGATTTTCTTATGTAATCAAGCAATGAAGTTTTACCATGATCAACGTGACCCATGATGGTTATGACTGGTGCTCTTGGCTGGAGATTTTCATCGTCTTTTATCTCTTCTTCATAGGCTGCTACGTAGTCAAATTCTTTTTGATCGTCGATGATATTAACCTCTACATTAAACTCATCAGCCAAAATTTCTATCGCATCTTCATCCAAAAAGTCATTTTTAGTTGTCATCATACCAAGCATAAATAACTTACCTATGATCTCACTTGGCTGTTTGTTTAGCTTTTCAGCAAATTCATAAACACGAATTTCTTTTGGAATATTTATAGACGTCACCGCTTCATTGTTTTGCTTATTTTCAGGCTTTTTGTGTTTTTTTCTAGCTCTTCTTTGAATGCCGCCTTCGCCAAATGAATTTATCGTATTGTTGACCGTAGTTCTCATAACATTTGGCTGTTTTGTCTTTTGTGCAGGTACTGGTCCTGGGGTTTTAAAACTAAAATCAGGAAGAACAACCACATCTTCATCTTCTAACACGATATCACCAAAGTCACTTCCGCCAAGTAGGTCCATCTTCTGAGTACTATCTTTTTTACTTGCAACAACTACTTTTTTATCTTTTTTCTTTTTCTTAGCTAAATTTTCATCATTTGCTGAAAACATACTTTTAAAATCGCTTATATTAGCTATGCTTGGTTCAGGCTTTTTCTCTTCTTTTGTAGCAATTGGCGCTTCATAGTCTTTTTTCTTTTTTACTATCACAAGACCACGTCTTTTTTGAGTCACATCGGCCAAGCTCTCTTTTGGTCTTGGAGCTTCGACTTGTTTTTGCTCTACTTTGATTTCTTCTTTTTTAGGCTCAATTTTTTGTTTTTCTTCTAAAATTTGTGCCTCTTTCTTAGGCTCAGCTTTTACCGACTTTGACTCAGTTTTAGTAGTAGCTTTTTTAGGTTCACTCTTTTGCTTTTCTTCTTTTTTTACTGGCTCTTTTTCTACTTCTTTTTTAGGCTCTTTTTTTGGTTTAGGTTCACTCTTTTTCTTTTTAAATTTATCTGGTATCACGCCAGTTTGAACATATTCATATATAGCTTCGGCCTCTTCAAGGCTAACTGCATTTGAGTGAGTTTTGACTTTTAATCCTAACTCTTGAGCTTTTTCTACTATCTCTTTACTTGGATAGCCAAGCTCGTTTGCGATCTCTGAAATCCTAACATTGCTCATTTAAGAGTATCTCCTTTAACTTCGGTGCATCACAAATAAAAGCACCTTTAGTTTGTTTATCAATTATTTTTTTTAAAATTTTTATATCTTTTTGTATACACTTGTCACACAGATAAAAGCTACGACCATTTCCTTTGCCATACTCTAAATTCTTACCAACCAAGCGGTATCTTTTTAGCAAGCTCTGAGAAATTTTAATTTTACAAGCGACACATGTCCTTACAGGATTATTTTTGTTCATTATATCTTTTTAAACTTGTTTTTAGCTTTGCGTAATTTCGTATCCATCGTTATCAAATGAAAAAATCTCAACCCTAAAATCACCAAATTTACTCTTTAAAATATCTTGTAAATTTTTAGCATCATCTTTATAAGAGATGTTTAAAAAGCTTGAGCCTGAGCCTGAAAGCGTGCTCATTAAAGCACCATTTTCATAAGCTACTTTTCTAACTTCAAAAAGTTCTTCTAAAGCGTGCATTCTACGCTCTTCATGCATCAAATCTTTGCTTGCTATTTTTAAGAGATCATACTTTTTTTCATAAAAACAAGACGTTAAAAAAGCGGCATGAGATAAGTTATTTACACACTCTTTCATCGTATAGTTCTTTGGTAAAATTTGTCTTGACGAGGATGTACTCATTGGCTTATTTGGGATGACAACTACTGCTTTTATCTCGTCACTTAAATTTATTTTATTTGCGTAAACATTACCATTTTTTACGATCGCGCTGATAAATCCACCGTGAACTGCTGGCGAGATATTATCAGGATGGGTTTCATAGATGATAGCTTTATTTAAAACTGTCTCTTTGCTTGCCTTAAAGCCAGCCATTTCGTACGCTGAAGCAATGGCCCCAACGATAGCAGCAGAGCTACTGCCAAGCCCCCTTGAAAATGGGATATTATTTTCAAAAACGACTCTAAAATTTTCATTTTTACCAGTTAGCTCAAAAAAAATTTCATTAAAAATACTTAAGAATATATTGTTTCTCTTTAAATTTACACTTCCACTGCCTTCGCCGTTTATCGACACTGAGCTAAATTTTGCTGGCTCGATTTTCACACTATTAAAAAGCTTCAAACTAAGCCCCAAAGCATCAAAACCAGGACCCAAATTTGCACTTGTTGCAGGCACTAAGATGTTCAAAATTTCTCCTAAACTGCTTGGATGATATAATCTGGAAGTGTATCTGAATTTAGTTTTAATTCATCTAAATTTAAAGGCAACCTAAATCCTACTGGCTCCACTTTTTCAAGTAAAATTTTGCCATCTTTTAAAACAAAACTTAAATTTTTATTTGCTCTTATAGCTTGGTGACCATTTAAACTAAAGCCACTAACGGCGTAAAATTCGCAACCCTTTGCTAAAGAGAAAGTCTTTAAGATGACATAGGCCACCTTTAGCCCCAAAAAACTGCCTGGCGTATTTGCATAGATAATTTTTGTGATATTAAATTTAGAGGATAAATTTTCTAAGATTTTTATCAAAGCTTCACTGACATGTTCATCAGTTGTAATTTCATCAAATTTTACGCCGTCTTTATAGACTCCAACCAAGAGCGGAGTCGATAAAGAGACAACTAAAATTTCAATATTTTCTATGCAAATACCTTTTGATACTCTTTTAGAAGTTCACCATTTAGAGTTGAGATCTCGTAGTTTTTCTCATCGGACATCAAAGCAAGAGTTAATTTGTGATTTAGGTCATGGCTTCCAGCAAATGCTGTATAATCGCCCAACAAAGGCGCTCCAAGTAAGCTTAAATCGCCAATCGCATCTAAAATTTTGTGCCTTACAAACTCATTTTCAAATCTCAAACCTTCTGGATTTAGGATATGCGTATCATCGATTGCCACGGCATTATCAAGCGATGCACCAAGAGCTAAATTTTGAGCTTGTAAACGTTGTAAATCTTTCAAAAAGCCAAAAGTTCTAGCACGAGCTATATTTTTTATAAACGAGCTTTTACTAAAATCAAAAACATATCTCTGTTCACCAATAACTGGATGATCAAATTTTATCGTATAGTCAAATTTTGGACTTCTTGAAGGTGAAGTTCGCACAAATTTAGAACCCTCAATGACTTCAACTTCACGTCTAACAAGAATTACTTTTTTACCGGCATCAAGATATCTTATGCCAGCCTCATCAAGTAGCATGCAAAAGCTTATCGCACTGCCATCCATGACTGGAATTTCATTTGCATCAACAGAGATTCTAATATTATCAATGCCATAACCATTTATGGCTGACATTAGATGCTCAATCGTACTAATAAAGCCCTTTTCATTGCCAACAACGGTTGCCATCTGCGTATTTATCACATTTTTAGGTTCGGCTTTAAAACTAATACCAAGATCTTCGCGGTGCAAAATAATACCAGAATTTGCATCAAGAGGTTCTAGTATAAGTCTTATCGGCTCACCTTTATGAAGCCCTATACCAACGGTCTCAACGCGTCTTGCGATAGTAGTTTGTTTCAAGAATTTTCCTTATATTTTTAATCCGCTTATGATAGCACTAAAAAATCAATTTTGCAAATTTTTAGTTCTTGTCTATCATCGCTTTTGCAGCATCTAAAACACTTGTGATATTGTCTTTTATCCACTTTTTATCCATCCATTGTTGTGGTCTCACCTCTTCGCCTTGGACTAAAATTCCAAAGTGAAGATGATCACCAAGTGCAAGACCACTAGTTCCAGTAGTACCTATTTGATCACCGGCTGCCACCATATCACCCTCTTTTACTCTAGTGCTTGAGCAGTGTCCATAAAGCGAATAAAGCCCAAATCCATGATCGATCACAATATTTAATCCATAAATTCCATTTTCAGATGCTAGCACAACACGACCAGCATTGCTAGCTATAATAGGAGCTGCGGCCACACTTGCAAAGTCTATTCCCATATGCCAAGATTCGCTTACTTGCTCGTTATTATATGTATAGTATCGGTGATCGGCGAAGTCAGCCACTTTTTTACCATTTCTTAGTGGATAAAATGGTGTCACACTAAAGCCAGTTAACATCTCATCACCAGGATTTGTAGTAAGTGCTGTTATTTTTTCTTCGTTTGAGTTTCTAAGTGTTTCATTGACAAATCTCATTTTCTCAAGCCTTGAAAGCGCACTTGGATCTTTTGCATATTGATCAGTTAGATCAACTATCTTACCATCTAAAAATCTATCATTTAATGCAATAGTTGAAGTTTTATACTTTACATTTTCGTAAAAATACCTAACATGTGACTTGCTTTCATTGCCTGCAAAGTCTCTTGCGATGACCTCAGCACTAAAATTTTCAACCTGAACTGGCCAAGCAACGAGTGCTACATAAAAGCCCTCTTTATAAAATGGAACAGCCTTAAATTTCTTACCAAAATTTGTCTGGACATAGACCTCTTTTAGCTGATTATCAGTTGCTCTAAAGACCACAACAGCACTACCACCTTTTGAGATAGAATAAGACTGCGAAAGCACGTAAAGATCAGGCTTTGAAGTATCAAGCACTACTTCAACCTTTTTGCTAGCTTTATTGCCAGTAAAAAAGCTCCATTTGCTAGTATCTACAGCTTCAATATTCATCTCATAGGTATCTTTTTGAGCAAAAAAGCCAGTCTTTGGAAAGGTTAAATTTACATCAAGCTCGGTACTTGGGTTTTGTATGATTTGATTTAATAAATTTAGATCATTTTTCCCATCATTCATACTAATTCGTACAAATTTTATACCACTATCGTCTTTAAATTTGATATTCATTGGGGTTCTAAGATTCCAATAAACTTTATCAGCAACACCGATTATCGGCTCATTTCGCTCAAAATCTTTTGACATCAAAGCATAGCCAAAACCACCGGCTAAAATTAAAATTAGCAAAAGCACAACAATACCAAATCCGCCAACTCCACGTCTATTCATATATTTTTACCTTAAATTTAATTTGCAAAATTTTACACGTAAATCAATAAATTTTTAGTTAATTACAAAATTTCTCTTACAGCCCTAGCGTCGCTCATCCAGGCAAAAAGTTCGTCCCAGCGTTCATCTTTGATGAGATCTTTGCACAAATTTAGCTCTTTTTCAAACATATTTATAGCTTCAACAACATTATTTTTATTTTGCTTAAAGATATCGCTCCACATAAAAGGCGAACTCTTTGCGACACGTATCATACCCTTAAATGTAGGTCCACCTAGTGCTACGATATGCCTTTTATCCTCTTCTTTTAAAATTCCACTCGCTAGAGAAAATGCAATCGCATGAGGCAAATGCGAAATAAGACCCACGTGATGATCATGTTCTTTCGCACTCATAAAAATGATCTTCATACCAAGGCAAGAAAATAGCTCAACGCTTCTTTTTACATGTTTTTCTGCGCTTTCTGCAAAGTCACAAACGATAACAGTTGCTCCTGTGTAAAGTGATTTAAAAGCAGCCTCTGGACCAGAATACTCAGTACCTGCCATTGGATGAGCTGGGATGAAATTTTTACGAATTTTTTCTGGTACTGCCTCGATGATCTTTTGTTTAGTTGAGCCAAAATCAATGATAGTTGTATCTTCGTTGATATCAGTTAAATTTTGCACGATGCTCACGATAGCCTCGACTGGCACAGCCAAAAAGATGATGTCACACTTCTTTTTCATCTCGTCAATGCTTAAAATTTCATGCACCAAGCCAAGCTCTAAGGCCTTTTTGCTATGATTTTCATCTTTGTCATATCCACTAACACAAGAGATTAATTTTTCATCTTTTAGTGCAAGACCAAGTGAGCCACCCATAAGACCAAGTCCGATGATACCTATTTTCATAAAAAACCTTCAAAATTATAAAATTTAAATTTATTAAAAATAAAATATGATATTATACGCATTTATACTAAAACTCTAGGTTAAATTTAATGAAAAAGAAATTATTTTTATTAGCATTAGCTTTCAGTGGCCTAAGCGCACAAACAATCCAGTCAATAAATTTTAAAGGCCTAATTCACCTTTCGCCTGAAGTAGCAAGCCAAATAATGGGCCTAAAAGTCGGTCAGGATTTGACTCCAAAGCTTAGCGATAAGGCGATCACAAATTTATACAAACAAAATTATTTCGACGATATCTACATAGAAGATACAGGCAATGGCAATCTTTTAGTAGCTGTAAAAGAAAAGCCAAGTGTTGCGAGAGTTGATCTAAAAGGTGTTGTAACAAATGATAAAACTGCGATCGAGTCGCTAATCAACATCAAACCAGGCAATATGTACGATGAGCTTACAATAGAAAAAACTAAAGAGAGAATTCGCCAATATTATGAGTCAAAGGGCTACTTTGACACAGTTGTTGACGTAGAAAAACAACCAGTTGCAGACAACGACAGCTCACTTTTTATAACGCTCAACATAAACCGCGGCGAAAATATGATAATCAAAAATGTAAATTTAGTCGGTGCAAAAGAGTTTGATTATGACGACATTGAGCCAGTAGTTGCAAACAAAAGTAGAGAATTTATGGGCTGGCTTTGGGGCAGAAATGATGGTAAAGTTAAACTTTTTGAGCTTGAAAATGACCCAGCAAGAATACAAGACAAATATTTCCAAAAAGGCTATTTAGACGCGACTATTTCGTCACCTTATTTAAATTCATCGTTTGATAATTACACAGCTGATCTTACTTATTATGTTCATGAAGGTGAGCCTTATAAGGTTTCAAATGTAAGCATTACGGCACCTGAAGAGCTAGAGCTTGATACTAAAAAGATTATAGATGACTTTAGGCTTGAGGCTGGTGATACAATGAACTCAGCAAGACTTCGCCAAGATATGAAAAAGCTCGATGATATGGTTGCTGACAAAGGTTATGCGTTTGTAAAAGTCTATCCAAAGACTGATAAATTTGATGAAAATAAAACTGTCGATATTGACTACGAAGTCGATCCTGGTGAAAAAGTATATATAAGAAATGTTCAAATTTCAGGAAACGATAGAACTGTTGACCGCGTTGTAAGACGCGAACTTTATCTAACTGAAGGAAATTTATATAGTAGAACCGACCTTCAAGACTCAAAAGATGCGCTAAAAAGAACAAGCTACTTTGATGATGTTGAGATAGAAGAAGATCCGGTTGATAAAAATACAGTTGATTTAAAAGTAAAAGTAAAAGAGGCTTCAACTGGCTCAATAAGCGGTGGTATTGGATATGGCAGCAGTGACGGACTACTACTAAACGCGGCACTTTCTGACACAAATATCTTTGGCTCTGGCCTTCAAGGACAAGTAAGTGTTGATAAAAGTGACAGAGAGCTTTCAGGTCAGATAAGTCTTACAAACCCAAGAATTTTTGACTCAGAGTATAGCCTTGGTGGAACACTTTACGCAAATGACTATGACTGGAGAACATATAAAGAGAGAAGCTATGGCTTTAGCACAACACTAGGTAGAAAACTAACTAGAAATTTAAGTGCATCACTTACTTACAACATTGAGCAAAGCAAAATTACCTTAAAAGATGATGAACTAAGAGATATCAACACAAAAACCAAAAAAGAAATTTATAGAGAAGGTAAAGCTATAAAAAGTGCCATAACTCCGGCTTTAACATATAATAGCACTGATGATTATTACTTGCCAAGACGTGGCATCATAGCTAGCACATCATTTGAGATAGCTGGGCTTGGTGGCGATATAGACTTTATCAAAAATCGCACAAATTTCAACTACTATCTAGGCCTTAGAGAGTACATCGACTACGATCTTATCTTAAGATACAAAGCAAGCTTTGGCAAAATTTGGGAAAGAGGATATACTCCAATCAACGAAAGACTTTACCTTGGTGGTATAAGAAGCTTACGTGGTTACGAGAGTAGAACCGTATCTCCAAAGGTAAAATATAATGGCGACTACTACGAATATGGCGGCGAAACTTCGTTTAATAATTCAGCTGAAATAAGCTTCCCTATAATAGATCGTGTCAAAATGCGTGGTGTTGTATTTTATGACTACGGCATGATCGGTGAAAATAGTCTAAATGAGATAAAAAGATCATCAGTTGGTACTGGTATCGAGTGGATAACTCCTATCGGACCACTTCAACTAATCTTTGCAAAAGCTCTTAAACCTAAAGAGGGTGATGATACAAATACATTTGAATTTACTATTGGAAGACGATTCTAACAAGATACTTTAAAGGGGCTAACTTGCCCCTTTAAACCTCCACAAATAAATAAACTTTAAGTCATATAAGAAAAAGCAAGGCAAACATTAGATATAATCCCACAATTTTTAATATAAGTGGGTAAAAATATGAATTTCTCAGATATTTTTTCAAAGATAAGAAAAGCTCAACCTCGTCCAGAAGAAGCACCTACGCACTGGGTAAAATGCGATAATTGTCACTCACTGATGTACTACAAAGAAGTTGAAGCTTGTTTTAATGTATGCCCGAAATGTGGCTATCATATGAGATTAAAAGCTACTGATCGCATAAATTTGATCTGTGATGAAGATAGCTTTGTAGAATTTGACGCGAATTTAAAACCGGTAGATCCATTAAATTTTGTTGATAAAAAATCATACAAAAAAAGGATCACAGAAAATAAAGAAAAAACAGGACGCACAAGCTCAGTGATATGTGGCGAAGGTAAATGCGACGGGCAAGATATCCAGCTAGTTGTTTTTGACTTTGGTTTCATGGGTGGTTCGCTAGCTTCAGTTGAGGGTGAAAAGATCGTAAGAGCGATAAAACGAGCAATAGAAAAACGCCAAGCTTTAGTCATAGTGAGTGCTTCAGGTGGAGCTAGAATGCAAGAGAGTACATTCTCTTTGATGCAAATGTCAAAGACATCAGCTGCTTTAAAACTACTTGATGAAGCAAAGCTACCTTACATCTCAATACTTACTGATCCGACGATGGGTGGCGTTAGTGCCTCTTTTGCTTGGCTTGGAGATCTAATAATTGCTGAACCTGGCGCATTGATAGGCTTTGCCGGTCAAAGGGTCATCAAACAAACCATTGGTGCTGACCTTCCAGAGGGATTTCAAAGAGCTGAGTTTTTGTTAGAACATGGCTTAATCGATGCTATTGTGCCAAGAAGCGAACATAAAAAATATATAAGCGATATGGTTAAATTTCTCACAAATAACAAGACAATGCATCAAAAAGAAAGACAAGATGAGAGCGGAAATAACTTTGAACTAAAGCTAAAAACCAAAGGCTAAATTTGGAAATTTCAGTTTTTAGCATTCAAAAATCATCACGTGACAACTTTGAAAACGAAATACAAGAATATATAAAAATGAGTGCAAAATTTGCCAAGATAAACGATAAAGTCTTTTTCAATGAAAAAATAGCAAAAGCTCAAAGCACTGGAAAAAGCGAAGCATTAAGAGCTTATGATGAAATTTATGAGCCAAATTTAAAAGGCTTTTGCGTAATGCTTGATGAAAATGGCTTGCAACTTGACAGCCAAGAATTCGCACAAATTTTAAACTCAAATTCACAAATTAACTTTTTCATAGGTGGAGCTTACGGCCTTAGCCAAAATTTAAAGAATAAAGCGCAAAAAATCATAAGCTTAAGCAAGATGACGATGGCGCATAAGGTTGCCAAGCTTGTACTTTTTGAGCAAATTTTTAGAGCACTTTGCATAAATGCAAACCACCCATACCACAAATAAAGGAATATAAATGACACAAACTGAGCTAAATTTTTTTAAAAAATTACTTGAAGAAAGAAAATTACAGATCAAAAAAAATATCTATGATTCATCTGTTGAAGTAAATGGCTTAAGAGATAGTGGTGTAAGCGATGAGTTTGATATAGCCTCAGTAAATACAGATCAGCTAATAGAGCATTCGATCTCGACACAACAAAGAGCGGAGCTATCAGAAATAGATGAAGCACTAGAGAAGATAGCAAATAAAACTTATGGAATTTGTGATATGTGCGAAGAGGAGATCAGCATACCGCGACTAAAAGTAAAACCACATGCAAAATACTGCATAACTTGCCGTGAAATAATCGAAAAAACAGCAAAAAACTAAGGAGAAAATATGAAAACTAGAAAATTTCTCGTCTATTGCATAATCTACATAGTAGTTGTTGCAGGACTTACTTATTCTCTTAATAGTTCTGATTACACATTTGAGCTTTTAGGCCAAACTATAACTTTGCCAATTGCTATTTGGGTCGCTCTTCCGGTAGTTGTTTTAGCACTTCTTGCTCTACTTCATATCGCTTATCATGGATATGCTTTTTATAGATATAAAAAATGGATCAAAAAGGATAGCCAGCTTTATAAAGATTTAGCCAAAGAGACGCTTCTTGGCTTTGAGAGCAATAAAGACTTCAAAACCGACACTTACAAGATCGCCTCACAGCTTACTCGCTCTATCTCACCAGTAGGCGAGCTTAAAGATGTCGGTGTAGATGATGCTGAAATAAACAATATCTTACAAACTATAAAAAGTATAAAAAATAAAGAGATCGTCGATCTAAAGAAATTTAGATTAGCAAAAGATAGCAAGTTAAATATCCTAAATGAGCTAAATAAAATCGAGCAACTACCTACTTACTATCTTGACATACTTAAAAATCAAGAACAAAACGAGAGCCTTAAAAAAGCTGCATTTGATAAACTCATAAAAGTAGCTTCTTTTAGCGAGATCAAAAGATTAAATTTTGAACTAGCGAGTGAAGATATAATGCTTATTATTACCCGATTTGTAAATGACGAGATCGATCTAAGCAGTGATGAAATTTTTGATCTTTTAAACAACGCAAAAGTGACAAAAGCTCAATACGACAAAGTAGCCATAATGCTTAAAAATAAGCTAAAACCAGACGCATTTATCAGCATCTTTGAGAAGTTAAAAAGCATCCATGCTGATGCTGATGAGGCTTACGTATATGCGCTATTTGAGCTTCAGATGCTTGATAAAGTAAGAGAGGCTATCGAAGGTAGCGACCCAGATGAGTTTAAAGAGATAAAGGTCTTGCTGTTTTTACGAGATAACGGCAAAATGGTGCCTAGCTCGTTATTTTTTAAATGATAGACTTTAGCAAAAAGCCACTTTTCTTAGCACCGCTTGCTGGCTTTTCTGACTTGCCACTAAGAAGCGTAGTTAAGAAATTTGGCTGTGATGTCACTGTTAGCGAAATGATCAGCGCGAATGCCTTGGTCTATGAGAGCAGTGACAAAACGCTTGAAATGATTAAAAAATCCCCAAACGAAGAGCCCTATGTCGTCCAGATAGCTGGCAGTGACATAGAAAATATAAAAAAAGCCGTGCAGATAATCAATAAATTTGATGGGATTCATGGGCTCGATCTAAACTGCGGCTGCCCTGTGCCAAAGGTCGTTAGACAAGGTGCGGGATCGGCTTTGTTAAACGATCTTGACAAGCTTCAAAGCATAATCTCAGCTATAAAAAGCATCTCAAACAAAGAGAGCCTAAGCGTTAAATTTAGGCTTGGTTTTAATGATAAAAATGAGATCAAAATCGCAAAAGCCTGCGAAGAAGCCGGCGCAGACTACATCGCGGTGCATGGGCGCACCAGAGCTGGCGGATACAGCGCAAAGGTTGATTACGAAGCGATCGCTAGAGTAAAAGCGAGCGTAAAAATCCCAGTCATCGCAAATGGTGATATAAACGCACAAAATGCAGATGAAATTCTTAGTTTTACAAAATGCGATGCCCTAATGATCGGCAGAGCAAGCATCGGTAACCCTTGGATATTTCACGAGATAAAGACCAAAACTAGCGTGGATAAGGCGCTAAAGCAAAAGATCATACTAGCTCACTTTGATGCTATGATCGAGCACTACGGAGAGCATGGACTTTGCATATTTAGAAAGCATTTGCATCAGTACAGCAAGGGGATAGATGGCGCAACAACCTTTAGAAATGATATAAATTTTATCAAAGACGTGACAGCGATGAGAGAGCGCATAAGGGAGTTTTTTGCCTAGATGCAAGGCTATATCCTGCGCGTGCAAAAGGTCAGAGACGAGGACCTTTTAGTCTTTGTGCTAACGCCAAATTTGCTCGTAAAATCGTATAGATTTTTTGGCGCACGCCACTCAAACATCATGACTGGCTATAAGATCGACTTTGAGCTAGAGCAAGAGGCGAAATTTCTACCAAAGCTTAGAAGCATACTTCACCTTGGCTTTAAATGGCTGCTAGAGCGCGACAAGCTCATCATTTGGCAGCAGTTCATGCGCCTACTTTATGATCATCTAAAAGAGGTCGAGCAGCTCGATAAAATTTACTTTAACGAGCTTGATCGCTGCGCCAAACAGATGCAGCTACAAAATCCAAAACGCCTTATCATCGAAAGCTACGTTAAAATTTTAGAGTATGAAGGTAGGCTTCACAGCGAGCTTGAGTGCTTCATCTGCGACGAGGAGATAGAGAGCGAGCTTTGTTTAACTCGTGGTTTTTTACCCTCTCACAAGCACTGCCTTGATAGGAGCGAATTTGACGCTGGTAAGATCAAAAATTTGTTTGATACAAAAAGCACGATCGAGCTAAATGACGATGAGATAAACCGCCTTTATAAAATTTTACTTGACGGACTTTAGGCTATAGCTTGCTATTTTAAATAGCTATTTCTTAATGCTTAAAGCACATGGCTATTTTTTAAGCTTCAATTTTCTAAGTTATAAAAATTCTAACCAGTAGCTTTTTGCACTAAATGCTTTTGTATTTGCTGTATATGATAGTTTTGATTTATGCACAAGTATAAAAATTTCATCTATTCATACATTTTTTATTTATTTTGATACGAGCTAATTAAAATAGAAATATTTATAGCTTGCTTCTTGGGATTAGTCCCAAAAAGCAAGTAAAAATTTTACTCTTCACTACTGCTATTGAGAGCAAAAAAAGTATCAGTATGAATATTTTCAAATGCTGCTTTTAGCGAAGTAAAAAGTTTTGGATTTTCTTTTTCTAAGGTTGCTAAAAGCTGTTTGGTTTCATATCTAGCATGCGGCATCTTTACGTCAAATCTCATTGCAGGGCATGCTTCATCACCGATAACTCTTAATTCATTTTTGATAGCATTCTCGCGAAGCTGTCTCTCGCGAACGAAGATAAATGGCCTAATAACCGTGATTCCATTTTTTGCAGTATATTTTGGGGCAAGCGTCCTTAGTGCACCATTATATGTAAAGTTCATAAAAAAGCTCTCCGCGGCATCGTCTAGATGATGAGCAATCGCGAGCTTATTAAAACCATGCTTTAAGGCGTAAGTATAAAGATAGCCTCTTCTCATACGAGAAAAGAAACTACAAAAACTGGAATTCTTACGGATTTTCTCTTTTGAAATTTCAAAAATTGAGCTATCTATCACTTCGTGCTCTATTCCGTGCTCATTGCAATGCTTCGTAAGATAAGCGTAGTCCTCACCCATGCCGTAGCTTAGTGTTACTGCTTTAAACTCAAATTTTTCAGGTGTAACGTTTTGGATATGCTTTAGTACGTGAGCTAGTGCGAGGCTATCTTTACCACCGCTAAGACCAAGCAAGATCTTATCTCCGCCCTCTATCATCTTGTATCTGGCGTTTGTCTGACCAACTTGCCTAAGAAGCCTTTTACTAAGCTCTATCATAAGCTTTCTACCATTTCAAGTATAAATTTTGCACTAACATTTGCTGAATCTTGCAAAAATTTATCAAAGTCAAACTCTGCTGCATCACCAGCTCCATCGCTGATAGCTCTTAGTATAAAAAATGGCACACCAAGTGTTTCGCAAACTAGTGCAACGCTAGCACCTTCCATCTCGGTAGCGCTCGCATTAAATATCTTTTTTATCCAAGCTTTCTTTTCATTATCGCAGATAAACTGATCTCCGGTCGCAATAATACCAGCACTTAAGCTCATATCTTTTTTATCAGCTATCTTTTTTGCCAGTTCATTTAGTCCTTCATCGCTTTTAACAAATATACTTGTGCCTGGTACATAGCCATAAGGATGGCCAAAAGCCGTGATATCAAGATCATGTTGCACTAAGCTAGTAGCATAAAGCATATCGCCTATTTTTAAACTCTCATCAAGTGAGCCAGCTACGCCAGTAAAGAGCAATTTTGAGGCCTTAAATTTTTCTACCATTAAAGTTGCCGTTATGGCTGCATTTACTTTACCTATCTTTGAATAGGCAATGACTAGCTCTTTTCCCTTATAGTTTGCTAAGTAAAATTTATTATTTGCATATTGAACAGTTTTATATTCACCAACCATTTCAAGGATCGGTGTTATCTCCTCTTGCATAGCTCCAAGTATCGCTATCATCTCTCCTCCAAAATTTTCACAACTTCTTCAAGACTTGCCATATCAGTAATACTATAAGTTGGCTTTTCAGTAATTTTTTTATTGATGCCCTTTAACGTCGCAGCACCAAGCTCGATAAAACAATCAACATCATTTTCATAGTTTTTAATGCTCTGTTTATAGCAAACTGGTTTTATTAGCTGCTCTTTTAGTAGGACTAGTGCTTCGCTTTTATCAGTATAAATTTTAGCATTTACATTTGAGACAACTGGAGAAAAATTGGTAGCCAAAGTACTCTCAAGCTCGCTTGCTAGTCTAACACTAGCTGGCTCAAGTATCGGACAATGGCTTGCTACTGACATATTTAAAAGCATTACTCTTTTTGCGCCAGCTTCTTTAAATTTTGCTTCATAACTAGCAAGATCGGCTCTTACGCCAGCGACAACGATTTGTCCATCGCAGTTGTAGTTTGCAGCGTAAATTTGTAAGCCCTCATCCTGTGCTTCTTTACAAATCCCCTCAACAACTTCGTCGCTAAGTCCAAGCACTACCATCATGCCAGCATCTTTGCCAACGCAAGCTTCTTGCATAAATTTACCACGTAAATTTACAAGTCTAATCGCTTCAACAAAGCTAAACGCACCACTAACCGCAAGGGCTGTAAATTCTCCTAGCGAGTGACCTAGGCTAAACTCTGGATTAGCTTTTATGCGCTCACTAAAAGCTAGATAGCTCATAAGCGAGTTTAAAACGATGGCAGGTTGAGTAAATTCTGTCTTATCTAGCTTATCATTTTGTGTAAATAAAAGCTCTTCAAAGTCAATGCCTGTGTCGTTGCAAGCGTCATTTAATAGAAATTTTGCCGAAGAGAAATTTTCATAAAAATCTTTCCCCATGCCAACACTTTGCGAGCCTTGACCCGCAAAAATAAAAGCAAATTTTTTCATTTTGGCTTCTTAGTGGTGGTGATGTCCGTGACCACCGCAACCGCAACCACCTTCGCCATGTCCATGACCACCGCAGCACTCATGCTCGTGATCATGATCATGTCCTCCACAACCGCAAGTGTGAGCGCCTGCTACCATGCCAGTTGCTTTTTCATCTTCAGTTGCGTCTCTAACTTCTAAAATTTCAACATTAAATAGCAAGTCTTTGCCAGCGTATGGGTGGTTAAAATCAACTGTTACTTCGTCATCTTTGATCTCTTTAACGATGACGCGAACGCTTGAGCCATCTTCATTTTGACCAAAAAGTTCCATGCCTTCATGTAGGTCTATACCAGCAAATTGCTCTTTTGGAAGTGATTGGATGGCATCTTTATTGTATTCGCCGCAACCCTCAGCTGCTTTGATATTTATAGTAGCTTTGTCGCCTGATTTTAGCTTGCTAACTTCTTCTTCAAGCTTTTCTATAATATGGCCATGTCCTGTAATAAAAGAAATTTGACCACCTTCTTGCATATTTGACTCTAGAATTTCACCAGTGTTGGCATCTTTTAGTTCGTAAAACATAGTTATAACTTGATCTTTACTCACAATAATCTCCTTGGAATTTAGTTTTGATTAATGTGAGATTATATCTAAAAAAGAGTAAATTTTAGTTTCTGTTGGGAGCGGCTTTAGCTTCTTTGCTATCTGGATAGCCTACTTTTAAAGCCTTATAAAACCTATTTGCACTTTGAGTATCACCGATCTTATCAAAGCTTATAGCTGTGTGATACAAAAGTTTTGGAGTGTAGTCAGCCTTATCTTCACTTTGTATACTTTTTTTATAGTATTGTATGGCTGTGCTATATGATTTTTGACTATAAGCAACTTCACCTAGATAATAATTTGAAGCACCAGTTTTATAGCCTTTTTTATTTAAGTATTCAAAATATTCGGCTGCTTCTGTGCTATTGCCAGAATTTAGAAGTTTAATGCCATCAGCTAAAATATCTTTATCGCTTTTGCCACTAAAATTTGAAGTTGGCTTATTTTGTTGTTTTGGATTTGCATTTTGCTTTGGTTGAGCAGCATTTTTATCCATTATCGCGCCTAGTTTATTTAAGGCAGCAGTAATATTTTTATAGTTTTTATCTTGTATATCCCTAGTCTCATCAACATAAGCTTTTAATGATGCCAAACTTACACCAGAATCGCTTATACCGCCATTGACTTTGGTTTCGATATCGTTCATTCTTTGCTCAAGCTTGTTCATCCTAGCACTCATGCTCTCGATCAAGCTTTGCAAACCTTGAAGTTGTTCTGAAACATTATCCATGTTTTCTTCGATATTTTGAACGCTTCTTTTATTGCTTAGAGTTGCTTTTTCATCATCTGTTAGTCCGTATGGATTTGCACTATCCATATTGCCTGCGTCAAATGCTGAAACTTCTTGAGCTGAACTTATAGAAAAAGCGGCTCCAAGAAGAGCCGCAATGATTATTTTTTTATTCATTATTTACTTACAGATTAAGGAAGTACTTTGAAATCTGCACGTCTGTTTTGAGCGTCGCAAGCTTTTGTTTTGTCTGTACAAACTGGGTTGCTTTCGCCAAAGCTTACTACAGCGATTCTATCAGCGCTAACGCCATTTCTTACAAGAGCGTCTTTAGCACTTTTAGCACGTTTTAGACCAAGAGCATAGTTATACTCATCTGTACCCCACTCGTCGCAGTTACCTTCTACTTTTATAGAAAGAGCTTGAGCGTCAGCTTGGTTAAATACTGATGCATTTGAGCTAACAACACCTTGTTGGTCAGCTTTGATATTAAATTTATCAAAGTCAAAGTATACACTTTTAACTTGGCTCTCGATGTTAGCGATAAGAGCTGCTAATCTATCAGCATCACTCATGCTACCTGAGTTATCTGCAGATTGATTTGAATTTGCATTCATATCAACTTCAGGGTTTTTAGAGCTACAACCGCTCAACAATAAAGTTGCAACTGCAACACTTGCTAGAACTACTTTTTTCATTCCTTATCCTTTTTGAAAGATTTGGTCGAATTATAACATATTTTTTTAAATATTACCAGAATATTACCAATCAATAGATTGAATTTTACCTACTTTTAATGGAAATTGGAAACTTCTGTTTTCATTTAATCTAACAACACCAAGTGAGCTTTGACCGCCAAGTTCTTTGATAAATACGACACTTTGACCATCACTTGAAAATCTTGGATAGTTATTTTTACCATTTGCTGTAAGCTGACGGATAAAATCAGTCTGAGTTGAGATTAGATAGATATTAAAGCCACCACTAGCCTCTCTACTTGAATAAACTACATAGTTTTCAAAAGTACTTACTGAGTTATTGTTTTTGCCATGAAATACCATTTGCTCAACACTTCCGCCTGAAGTTGCAGGTGTTGCGAAGATATTTGGATATCCAAGTCTATCTGAGACAAAAACTATTCTGCTATCATTATCTACGAAATTTCCATTTACATCAATGCCTGGATAGTTTGTGATCTGAGTTAATTTTTTGCTACCTGTATTATAGATGAAAATATCTGGTTGATCCTTTGGAGCCATAGTTAATAGAATTTTACTTCCATCTTTGCTAACATCAGATGCTATAAGCATACCCATACTATCTATTATCTTTGTTTTAGTGCCTGAATTTAGATCATATCTAAACAAAGTTGGTCTGTTATTTACATAAGATGTATAGTAAAATTTACTCTGATCAGCGCCTGCCCATTTAGGGAAGATATTTAGACCGCCACTTACGATCGTCTTTTGATAAGTAAGTGTATAATCAGCCACTATAATAGAGCTTTGGCGAGCCGAAGTGTATTTTGCTAGGATAATAAATTTCTCCATCCAGCCAACTGGTGGTAAATTTAGCTCATTTGTTAGCTCAACAATACTTTTGTGTGCCAAAAACGGATATTTAGCACCATCAGGCATGTTATATACTCTCTCATACCTTGTAGTTGCAGTCTTTGCGTCGATGAGTTTTACTCTTAAAGTAAGAGGTGAGCCCATAGAACCTTCAAGAGCATATCTAAAGATAAGCTCAACACCTTTGTCGCTCATTGTATTTGTAGCTGCTGTTCCCTCATATGTTGAAGGCACGTGATCTTCGATAACCTCAAAGTCTGAGCTAACTTTCAAGTCGCCTAGCATGATCTTAAAGAATTTATCTTTAAAGCCTGCATCACTAACAGCTGTAGTTGCATCTTGCAAAGCTATCTTTGGCAAAGCAACACCTTGGTTTATAACAGATATGGTCGCGTCAGCAGCATAAAGCCCTAGAGCAACGCACAAAAAAAGAAAAATTTTCTTCATCTCTACTCCGTAAATTTATAAATTTTAGTTTATTTTATCTTCTAAATTTAAATTAAAAGTAGTACTTTTGTCTGGATTAAATGGAAATTTCTCTGCAGTAAGCTTTTCCAGGCACTCTCTAACCTTTGCATTAAACTCTTCATTATACGATAGCTCTAAAATTTCATAGCTAAAATTTCCACTCTGATCTATCATGACTTTTACTTTGGCAAGGTTTGCAGAGTCGGCTTTATAGCTTTGCCATCTTCTTTGAATTTGTTTTGTTATAGCACCCATCAACGGATCATAAGTGCCGGTCATTTGTGACTTTGGAGCTGTTGGGTTTTGATCTATCTTTAAGCTCTTGATGATGTCGCTAGCCTCTTTTGCAGCTTTTGAGCTAGAAGCCTCGCTTTTTTTGCGACTTTGCACTTTATTTTCAGCCTTTTTTATACCATCATCTTTTTTAAGCTTAGTCGAGTCTATGTCACTAAAGAGATCTTTTATATTTGGCTCTTTTGGTTTTGGCTTTTCAACTGGCTTTGGCGTAGGTTTAGGCTCTGGTTTTGGCTCTGGCTTGACATCCTCTTTAGGCTCTTCACTAGGTTTTGGGATTTCAGGCTTTGGTTCTGGTTTTTTAGGCTCAGGTTTTGGCTCTTCTTTTGGAGGAGTTGGCAAGCTTGGGGTTGGTAATGGCTCATCTGGCACAACAGGTTTATTTGTAGTCTCTTGTTTGTCTTCTTCTGACTCTTTTTTAGGTTCTGGTTTTGTCTCTTTTACGACCTCTTTTGCTTGTTTTGGCGCTTTTATGGTTTGATCAACTTCTCTATCAACCATAACTACGTCCATAATAGCATCTTTGTCATCAGTATATTTTTTAGGAGGTTCGCTAAAAAAAGTAAGCTTTATAAACAAAGCAAGCACAATGATAATGTAAATGCAAAACGCTACAAAAAACGAACTAAGCGTTGGAAATTTAACTTTATTAGACATCTTAACCGTTTGTCTCTAAAGCTACTTTATTAAAACCAGCACCTTTTAAAGTCTTTAATACAAACATAACATCATCGTATTTTAAATTTTTATCAGCCTTTATGTATATAGGCGAGGTTTTGTCATATTTTGCACTCATTAGTGCAATGTTATCTGGAAGTTCAGCAAGGCTCATTGTACTTTGATCTATTCTAACTTGTCCTTGTGCATTTATAGACACTATAAGATCTTTTTGTTTAGACGTAGATGTTTTTGCCTTTGAGCCATCTGGCAATGTTATATCTTCTTGATATGTTATAGTTGGCATTGTAACCATTAAAATAGCCAACAAAACAAGCATGATGTCAACAAGAGGCGTTATGTTTAACTCTGGTGTTTCGTCGTCAAATTTAAGAGCCATCTATAACGTCTCGTCATCTTTTTTAAGTGCTATCATAACGTCAGCTTGACGCTCGATAACGCTCATTAGTTCGTAAGCTTTTCTTTTTATAAGCAAGTTAAATGTATATGCTGGGATAGCAACAAAAATTCCGCATCCAGTAGCGACAAGCGCTTCTGAAATAGCTGGAGCGATAATACCAAGTGATGAACCTCCGCCATTTCCAAGCTGTGAAAATGTCTCTAAAATAGAAACAACGGTTCCAAAAAGACCGATAAATGGAGAAGTAGAAGCTATTACACTAAGCCATGTAAGCCCACTTGTAGCATTTTTTTCGGCAATGCTTATGCAAACATTTAGCTTTTCTTTCGAAATTCTACCACTTGCGCACTTCTTTAAAGATGAGTCATTTGGTATATTTTTAGCGCCCATAAGTAGTGCTTCAAGCGCATTTTGCTCGCGTTTTTGCCAAGCCCCTATGCCAGCCATTCTTGAAAAAAGAATTGTAAAACTAACTATAAAATATATTGACAACCAAGTTAAAACTATAATTGTAATAAAACTACTTCTTTGAATGTAATTTAAAAATATATCTATTCCGCCCACTTATCTTGCTCTCACTACATTTTCCATTTTTGATATAGTTGCTGCAAAAGCATTTGTATCACTACTCATACTCTCTATTAAATTTCTAGCAGCTTCTAATGAATTTGCAAGCTCACTTTCACTATTGCCAGAGACATAGACTGCACCGTCAGCTAGTATAACTACTTTGCCCTCATCGATCTTTGCATAGCCCCAGTTAATAGCAACTACATCATGCTTTTTATGCTTATCTTCTATATCTATAATACCTGCTTTTAAAAGAGATATTAATGAGGCGTGGTTTGGTAAAACACCAAACTCACCCTCGCTACCTGGAAGCACTACACTACTCACGTCATCATTAAATATCTGACCTTGAGGAGTTACGATCTCTAAATGTAATTTATCCATTACGCTTCCTTTTTAAATTTAAGCCTTAAGTTTTTCAGCTTTAGCTAAAGCCTCATCTATATTTCCAACCATATAAAATGCTGCTTCTGGTAGATGATCATATTTACCTTCTAAAATTCCCTTAAAGCCAGCGATATTTTCATCAAGACTTACATATTTGCCAGGGCTACCTGTAAATACTTCAGCAACGAAGAATGGTTGAGATAAAAATCTCTCTATCTTTCTTGCTCTATCAACTGTTAGCTTATCTTCTTCGCTAAGCTCGTCCATACCAAGGATAGCGATGATATCTTGAAGGTCTTTATATTTTTGAAGCACAGCTTGAACGCCGCGAGCTACTTTATAGTGATCTGCTCCTAAAATTTGAGGATCGAGCATTCTTGATGTTGAATCAAGTGGATCAACAGCTGGATAGATACCTTTTTCTGCGATCGATCTGTTAAGAACTGTCGTAGCATCAAGGTGAGCAAAAACAGTTGCAGGAGCTGGGTCTGTAAGGTCGTCAGCTGGAACATAAACAGCCTGAACAGAGGTAATCGAACCTTTTTTGGTTGATGTGATCCTCTCTTGGAATTTACCCATCTCACTTGCAAGAGTTGGCTGATAACCAACAGCTGATGGGATACGTCCAAGTAGAGCTGACATCTCTGCGCCAGATTGAGAGAAACGGAAGATATTATCAATAAACATCAAAACGTCAAGTCCCATCTCATCACGGAAGTACTCAGCCATTGTAAGACCAGTTAGTGCGATACGGTTTCTTGCTCCTGGTGGCTCGTTCATTTGGCCATAGCACAAGGCAACTTTATCCAAAACGTTACTTTCTTTCATTTCGTGATAAAGGTCGTTTCCTTCACGAGTTCTCTCACCAACGCCTGCAAATACAGAGTAACCGCTATGTTTAAACGCAACGTTGTGGATAAGCTCCATAATAATAACCGTTTTACCAACACCAGCACCACCAAATAGACCAACTTTACCACCCTTGGCATAAGGAGCTAGAAGATCAACTACCTTGATACCAGTTTCGAAAATTTCACTCTTTGTACTTTGCTCTTCAAATGGAGGAGGATCGCGGTGGATAGACCAGTACTTATCAAAATTTATACCCTCGCCCTCGTCGATCAAATCGCCAACTACGTTAAAAATTCTACCCAAAACTTTTTCGCCAACTGGCACACTAATAGGTGCACCAAGCGCTTTAGCCTCTAAGCCACGAGTCAGACCCTCACTCATATCCATAGCGATCGTTCTAACTCTATTATCACCTAGGTGAGCAGCAACTTCTAATATTAGTTTATGTTTCTTGCCCTCAACCTCAAAGAAAACTTCGATAGCTTCATTGATCTTCGGCAAGTAGTCATTAAAGTCAACATCGACCACAGGGCCCATAACTTGACTAATAACACCCTTCATTCATACTCCTTTTATTTCATTGATTCAACACCACTGATGATCTCGATAAGCTCAGTGGTAATAGACTCTTGTCTTGCTTTGTTGTAAGCAAGATTTAACTGTTTGACTCGTTGTTTAGCATTGTTTGTTGCATTATCCATAGCTTGCATTCTAGCGCTGTGCTCAGCCGCTAAAGAGTCAACTAAAGCATAATACATACTATACTCAAAATATTTATTGAGCAATTCATCCATAATCTTAGTATAGTTGTCCTCTGGCTCAAATTCCATCAAAGAATTTGTCTCAACCGCAACTATCTTAGACGGCTCAATAGGCACAATATCATTTACTCTAATCTCTTGAGAAATCATATTTTTATAGCCATTGTGTATTAGCACAACCTTATCTGTTATGCCGTTTGTAAAATCATCAATAGCGTCTTTTATGATCTTTTGAGCTTTTTCATAAGTAGGAGAAGAGCTAGCTCCGACATAAGTCTCAAGTAGTTCAACGCCTTGGAAATTGAAAAATTCAATGCCTTTTTTACCAACAGCTCTTAGTCTAACTTTGATCTTTTTGGCTTTTAGCTCATCGATCATGCGCCTAACTGTCTTTATAGTTTGGACATTAAAGCCACCGCAAAGCCCTTTATCAGCGGTAACAAATATAATATCAACCTTTTCTACACTCTTTGTTGTGTTAAAAAATTTACTCTCAGTCATAACTGAAGCGTATTGATTGATCTTATAAGCTATCTCCGATAAAACCTCATTGATCTTAAGTGCATAGACTCTAGAGTAGCGTGCAGCCTCTTCAGCTTTGCGAAGCTTTGCTGTAGAGACAAGCTTCATCGCGCGCGTCGTCTTTTGAGTGTTCTGGACGCTCTTGATCTTTCGTTTTATATCTTTTAAATTTGACATATCTTAGCCCTAGTTAGCGGCAAAAGTCGCTTTAAAATCTTTCAACGCTTTATGTAAAATTTCTTCTACTTCTTTATCAAGAACTTTTTTAGTTCTGATCTGCTCAAAAATTTCAGGGTATTTTGCCTCAATATATGGATATAACTCAGCTTCAAATTTTGTTACATTTGCAGTTGCAACATCATCTAAATAGCCCTTAGCACCAGCAAATATGATAACTACTTGATTCTCAACTGGAAGCGGAGAATATGGAGGTTGTTTTAGTACTTCAACCATTTTTTGACCGCGCTCTAGTTGTTTTCGTGAGCTCTCGTCAAGGTCACTTGCAAACTGAGCAAAAGCTTGTAGTTCGCGGTACTGAGCAAGGTCTAGTCTTAGCGTACCAGAAACTTGTTTGATAGCTTTGATCTGAGCTGCACCACCGACACGAGAAACAGACAGACCAACGTTAATCGCTGGGCGGATACCTGAGTTAAATAGGTCACTCTCAAGGAAAATTTGACCATCTGTAATAGAAATAACGTTTGTTGGAATATAAGCTGAGACGTCGCCCGCTTGTGTCTCGATAATAGGTAGAGCTGTCAAAGATCCCGCACCTAGTGCGTCATTTAGCTTACTTGCTCTTTCTAGAAGTCTTGAGTGAAGGTAGAAAACGTCACCTGGATAAGCTTCACGACCTGGTGGTCTTCTTAAGATCAAAGACATCTCACGGTAAGCAACCGCGTGTTTTGACAAGTCATCATAGATGATTAGTGCGTGGCGAGAGTTATCTCTAAAGTATTCACCCATTGTTACACCAGCGTATGGGGCAAGGTATTGAAGCGCAGCTGCGTCACTAGCACCAGCATTTACAACTATTGTGTAGTCCATAGCGCCATATTCTTCAAGTTTTTTAACGACTTGAGCAACGGTTGATTGTTTTTGACCGATAGCTACGTAGATACAAATGACATCTTGACCTTTTTGGTTGATGATAGTATCGATAGCAACTGTTGTTTTACCAGTTTGGCGGTCGCCGATGATTAGCTCTCTTTGGCCTCTACCGATTGGCACAAGTGCGTCGATAGCTTTGATACCTGTTTGAAGTGGCTCATGAACGCTTTTTCTTGCCATGATACCTTTTGCTTTTTCTTCGACGAAGCGAGATTCAGTAGCTTCGATTGGTCCTTTTGCGTCGATTGGCTCACCGAGTGAATTTACAACACGGCCGATCAATGCATCGCCAACTGGAACGCGTAGAAGTTTTTTAAGTCTTTTTACAGAACTTCCTTCTGTGATACCGCTAGTTTTTCCAAGGATAACTATACCAACACTGCTCTCTTCAAGGTTAAGAGCCATGCCCTTTTCACCGCTTTCAAACTCAACCATCTCACCAGCCATAACGTTTTTCAAACCATAAACGTTAGCAACGCCATCAGCGACTGAGATGACTTTACCGGTCTCTTCTACATCAACACTTAAATCAAAATTTTCGATACGCTCTTTGATTATCGTGCTAATTTCGTCAGCTTTAATTTTTACACTCACGCTTTCACTCCTTTTTAAATTGCTTTTAATATATATTCACTCATTTGACTTTTTAGTCTGTCGATAGAGAAATTTACCTCGACACCTAAATCGTCTAACTCAACTTTTACGCCGTTGTAATCGCTCTTTGAGCCATCAAGCTTGATCTTAGAGTTAAATTTCTTAGAGAAATTCTCTTCCAAAGCTTTTAGCTGATCAGCGCTTAGATCAAAATTTCCAATAACCTCACCACGATATGTATTTTCAAGTAGAGACTGCTCTATCTTCATCTCGTTTAAGATCGCTGGGATAAGCTCTAGTCTTTTGTTTGCGCCAAGAAGCTTAATAAAATTTGCAAATTTAGCATCTTGATTTTTAACCAAAGATAGTACAAATTCAACCTTTTGTGAAGCCTTTAAAGTAGGCAAACTTATAATGCTTTTAAATTTATCACTAGCAAAAGCTGCTGCCAGCTCTGATAAATTTTCAACAAATACATTAAGTTCATTTGATTTTACATCGCTTAAGATCGCTTTTACGTATTTTTTAGCTACTACTTCATTCATTAGCTAACCTTTTTAAGTATGATATTTACAAGCTCTTTTTGATCGACTTTTAGGCTATCGCTTGAGAAAATGTCGCTCAAAATTTCGTTTACAACGCCTTTTGTCATCTTGCGCTCTTCAAATTCTTTTTGCTCTTTGTAGCTCTTTTGAAGATTTGCTATATCATTTTGAGCATCACTTTTAACCTTAGCAGCTAAATTTAAAGCCTCTTTTTTTGCAGTTTCGATTAAGGAATTTGCATTTTGCTTAGCTTCCTCAACACGCTTTAGAGCATCATCTTTTTTGGCCTTAGAATCACGGAGTTTTTCTTGTATACTTTCAAGCTTATTTGCGATCCTATCAATTCTACTTTGGTAAAGAGTTTTTAGTGGCTTAGCTGCAAAATATACCAAAATAGCAAAGAAAAGTAAGAAGTTTAGCGTTCTCTCTACTATATCGTAATTTGTTCCACCATGCTCACTAGCATAAGCTAGAAATGGAAGTGCTAGAAAAAATAAAATTTTTATCTTCATAAAATTCCTTTAAATTTTAGAGAGCTTGGCATTTAAAGCCGCTCTAAGTTCAGGTAGTTTAGCTGATAGATCTGCTTTTAAGTTATCTTTCTGGGAGCTTAGAGCATTTAAAAATTCATTGTAATCAGCCTCTAAACTAGTTTTTACGGCATTTACTTCTTTTAAAGACTCTTCTTTTGCCAAATTTAAGGCTTCTTGCCTTATTTTATTGGCCTCAGTCCTTGCGTTTAATATAATCTCTTCAATCTCTTTTTCATGAACACTTAGATCACTTGCATTTTTACTAGTACTCTCTTCATCATTTTTTATAGAGGCATTTCTGTCATCTATGAATTTGAGCATTGGCTTATAAAGCAAGGAATTCAAAATAGCGATCAATACCAAGAAAACGACAGCCGTTAAAAGCATCAATGGCACATCTATTTCTAACATCCACTCTCCTTATTTTATCATTAAGTTTTATTTAATATTCAAATTAAAGTCTGATTTTACAATAAATTACTAAAAATAAAAATAAATTTGTAATTCTATTTTAGCCTAGAAATAAATTCTTCCACCTGTGAAATATTATTAAATTCTAAAACTAGATTGCCAGATTTTACTTTTGTATTTATCTTTAAATTTTTAAAAATTTCTTGTAAATTTGATAGTTTTTTACTCATTTCCTCAGAAATTTTTGGTTTTTTGTCTTTTATCTCTTCCTTGTTTTTTATCTTTTTTACTAAAATTTCTGTGTCCCTAACGCTTAACTTTTGACCGATGATCGTATCAACAACCATCTTTTCTTCTTCGGTGCTAAGCCCAACTATAACTTTAGCGTGACCTTGTGTAAGCTTATCTTCTTGTAAAAGTTTTTGTGTATAGTCGCTAAGAAGCAGAAGTCTCATTGTGTTTGTTATTTGAGTTCTGCTCTTATGGATGATGTTTGCTAAGCCGTCTTGTGTGATCTTATACTCATTTATAAGCTCTTTATACGACTTTGCGAGTTCGATTGGATTTAAATTTTCACGTTGAATATTTTCAATAAGCGCAAGCTCTCTTAAATTTTGAGACTTGATATCAGCGATGATCGCCTTTATCTTGCTTCCTCCAAGCATCTTCGTAGCGCGGTATCTTCGCTCACCGGCTATTAGCATATAGCCATCATCTTTTTTGATGACGATTATTGGCTGGATCAGTCCGTGCCTTTTGATGCTGGCACTTAGCTCTTTTAAAGCTTCCTCGTCAAAATGCGTTCTTGGTTGGTATGGGTTTGGCAAAATTTCATCTATGTTTATCTCTTCGACTATCTCAGAGTCATTTAAATTTGCAATCTCTTTGCTGTAGGCCTGCTCTACATCTTCAAGTATCGCGCTAAGTCCTCGCCCTAATCCACCTTTTTTCGCCATTTTTTTCCTTATTTTTTAGTTTAAAATACAATATGCCAGATTTTGATACGCAATTGAGCCAGGCGATTTTATATCATAAAGTATCACTGGCTTGCCAAAACTTGGGCTTTCAGCAAGTTTCACATTTCTTGGAACGACCACAAATTCCTCTTTGCTGTCCTTACTCTTAAAGAGCTTATTTTCAAAATGCTGCTTTAAATTTGCAATTGTCTCTTTTGAGAGATTATTTTGCGAACTAAACATAGTCGGCAAAAAGCCCTTTATATTTAGCTTTGGATTTATTGTCTTCTTAATAATCTTGACTGTATTTAAGATCTGCGCTAGTCCCTCAAGTGCATAAAATTCACATTGAATCGGGATGATAACACTATCACTTGCACTAAGAGCATTTATCGTAATGCTACCAAGTGCCGGAGGACTATCGATGATGATAAAATCATAGTCGTTTACAACTTCTGAAATTTTATTTTTAAGGATTAGTTTATAGTCCTTATTTTGGTCGTTAAATTCTTGCTCAATGCCTACAAGCCCAATATTTGATGGAGCTAAAAAAAGTGTTGGGATCTCAGTTTTTAACACGATTTGCGAGAGCTTTTTTCTATCTGTTAAGACGTGATAGATATTAAACTCATAGTCACTTCTGCTAAAACCAAGCCCAGTCGTCGCGTTTGCTTGTGGATCGATGTCTATTAATAATACCTTTTTCTCAGCAACTGCCAGTGATGCGGCTAAATTTACGGCTGTTGTAGTCTTGCCAACGCCGCCTTTTTGGTTAGCTATTGTTATTATCTCACTCATCTTAAAGAATATACCTTTTCCCCGTTTAATAATATCGCTCCATCCTCGCAAATTTCAGCATCTTGAAGCGAAACAGCTCTATTTGCAATATGCGTAATAAAACTTTTTGACTTGCAAAAGTCTATCCTAAATTTGCTAAAAATTGGCTTCCATAAAATCTTTTTATCAAGCATGCTAACAAAGCCCCAAACTAGCTCATCTACGCTAGTTTTGATATCCAAAATGCCCGCGTTTTCGGGCGCGCTAGCCAAATTTATCCCCATGCCACAAATGTAAATTTCATCCACTTTATTTGTCAAGGTGCCGCCTATTTTAAGGTCATCTACGTAAAAATCATTTGGCCATTTTAGCCAGCACCTTGAGCCAAGTTCGCTCAAGACTTCACGCATCAGCATAGAAAAATATATCGAGATCGAGGGCGGAGGTATGTCGCTTGGTAGCTCATCTTCGCTTATGCAAAATGACATAAATAAATTTCCGCCAAGCCCCTCCCAGCTGTTGCCGCGGCTGCCGACTCCTTTAGTTTGATTGTGCACTACGATCATGTGCGGAGGCTTTATCTCGCCGTTTTTTAGGGCTTCTATCAAAAATTCCTGCGTCGAAGGCAGACTTTGAAAAAACTCTACTTTCAAATCACACCTTAAATTTATAGAAGTGATTTACCGGATTTTGTCCGCCGCCGATGATGACCGCGTTTTTGATAGCGTTAAAGATATAATCATGCGCATTTTTCACGCTTTCTTTTAGACTATGTCCATTTGCTAAATTTGAAGCGATCGCGCTTGATAGCGAGCAGCCTGAGCCGTGTGTCGCAGTCGTTTTTATGCGCTCATCGCTAAAAATTTCATACTCTTTGCCATCATAAAATATATCAAGCGACTTGCCATTAAGCTCGCCACATTTTAGATAGACGCTCTTTGTGCCAAATTTCAAAAGCTCCTTGCAAGCCTCTTTTAGCTCGCCCTCGCCTTTTAGCTCACGCTTTAAAATTTCGCGCGCTTCAAAGATATTTGGCGTGATCACGCTTGCAAGCGGGAAAAGCTCCTCCACGATCGCGTCTTTTGCAGCGCCCTCTAGCCAGATGTCGCCATTTTTACAGCTCATGACTGGGTCAAGCACGACTGGCGGTAAATTTTTGATCTCTCTTAGCGTTTTTGCGACACTTTTGATGATCTCAACGCTTGGGACAACGCCTATTTTTATCACATCAACTCTTATATCATCAAATATCGCTTTGATCTGATCCTCGATGAGCTTTGGTTCAACTAGCTGCATGCCAAAGATGCCCTTTGTATTTTGAGCAGTGACCGCTGTGATCGCTCCCATCGCATATACGCCGTGTGCTATAAAGACCTTTATATCAGCTAAAACTCCAGCTCCGCCACTTGGATCAACACCTGCTATACTTAACGCATTTTTCATAACCGCTCCTTTAAATTTATTTTAATTCATCGCCAACGCTAAGGCGCTTACCATTTATATATGCTTTTGCGTTTGTTGGCTTTTTGCTTGGCTCTTGAAGCTCATAAATTTTGACCGACCCACCCTTGCAAGCAACCACGACGTGGTCCTTTTCTACGCTTAAAATTTCTCCGCTTTTGCCACTTTTGTCGCTTAGCTCAAGCGATAAAATTTTTAGCCCGTTTGCCAGATAAAGCCCTGGCCAAGGTGTGAGCGCCCGAAATTTATTATAAATTTGCCACGCCTCTTCGTCAAAGCTAAAAAGTCCGTTGCTCTTGCTTATCTTTTTGCAGTGCGTGGCCTGCGCGTCGTCTTGCTTTTGTGGCTTTAAATTTTCAAAATTTTTAAGCACTTTTACGATTAGCTCACCACCAAGCTCGCCTAGCTCACTAAAAAGCTCGCTTGACATCTTACTCTCGCAAGGCGTGTAGATGAAGTCTAGCATATCGCCAGTGTCAAGGCCAGCGTCCATTAGCATAGCTGTGACGCCAGTTTGCTTCTCGCCTGCTAGGATCGCGCTTTGAATGGGGCTAGCACCTCTATATTTTGGCAAGATAGAAGCGTGTAAATTTATACAAGTCGCCACGTCAAGCACACTTTGTGGCAAAATTTTGCCATAAGCTGCCACTACGATAAATTTAGGTTCAAATGCCTTTAGCTCGGCAACCACTGCCTCATCTTTTAGCGTATTTGGTGTAAAAACTGGCACGCCTCCTAGCTCATTTTGTGCGTAAATTTTAACCTCGCTTGGGGTTAAAATTTGCTTTCTGCCAACTGGCTTATCAGGCTGGGTAAAGACCGCTTTTATGTTAAATCCAGCCTCTTTTAAATGTCTAAGTATCCTAACGGCATAATCAGGCGTCCCCATAAAAACTACATTCATCACTTTCCTTTAAATTTCAACGACTTTTATTTTGATCTGCATTTTGCCTACTTGGCGGCCAAGAGGCGCATGGATATTTCTGCCAGCTAATCTTTTGAAAGACTAAACTTCTTAGCTCATCAACGCTAATTTTGCCATTTTGATCGGTATCTAAGCTCTTAAATTCCTCACTAGTGCATAGATCTGGTGCTATTTTTAGCGCTGATGGCGCCTTACATGCTCTCCACTCATCTAAATTTAGCATGCCGTCGCGATCTATGTCATTAAAATCTAAAAACATATACGCCGGATCCGCTGGCTCGCAGCTATATGCGCTAAGGCAAAATAGCATAATGCAAAAAATTTTCTTCATTTTATCTTCTTAAATTTCTAAGTTCAAAGTGCCAAAAATTCGCAACTCAAAGCTCCTTTTTAAGCAGCTCAAGCAGTGCAAATTTAAGCTCGTCTATATTCTCGTTTGTCGCTGATGAGATTGGCAAAACAAAGTATGGCTTTTTCGCGTCAAAGCTGTATAGGTCTTGCTTATATACAAATTTACCAACTTGATTTGGCTCTAAATTTATACTTTTCATAAATTCTTTTATATTTTCATCTAAATTTTCAGCCGCATCGACTCTCGTTATAGCGACCGCATAGTCCCTGCTAGCAAGCACACTTGAAAATTTAGCGACCTCCTCTTTTAGCACGCTAAACTGCTCGCTCATGCTTCTGTAGTTCGCACTATCTATCATAAAAAGCAAAATTTTATTTCTCTCGATGTGCTTTAGAAACTGCACGCCAAGACCGCGTCCGTCGCTCGCTCCCTCGATGATGCCAGGGATGTCAGCCATGACAAAGCCGCTAAACTCATCGACCTCGACAAGTCCGAGCTTTGGCGTAAGCGTAGTAAATTCGTAGTTTGCGATCTGTGGTTTGGCGTTTGAAACGGCTGAGATGAGGGTTGATTTGCCGACATTTGGAAAGCCAACAAGTCCCACGTCAGCTATCAGTTTTAGCTCGAGCCTGACCTCTACGCTCTCTTCTGGCATGCCCTTTTGAGCGTATTCTGGAGCTTGGTTGATAGAGCTTTTAAAGTGGAAATTTCCAAGTCCGCCTTTACCACCCTTTAAAAATAGCGTCTTTTGACCCTCGCTAACTATATCACAGAGTAGTTCATTTGTCTGCGCATCATAAACAGCTGTACCAGGAGGAACTATGAGTTCTAAATTTTCGCCCTTTTTGCCAGTCATTCGCTTGCCCATGCCAGCTTCACCATTACCAGCTTTCATGGCTCTTTTACCCTTATAATTTGCTAAAGTATGGGTATTGTTGTCACAAACAAAATAAACATCTCCGCCATCTCCGCCATCTCCGCCATCAGGACCACCTAAAATGACGTGTTTTTCACGGCGAAAACTCACAGCTCCAGCTCCACCATGCCCCGAACTTAGAGTTAATCTTGCACTATCTATAAACATTTTTTACCTTAAATTTTTTATTTGGATTATATCCAACTTTACTGAAATTAAATCGTGATATCTTGTCTAAAATAAAGCAAAGACAATCAGCATGAAGCCTAAAATATAAAGTTATGGTTGATTTAAAATTTCTCTCAAACAGCTATTTAAAAAATTCTAAACACTAAATAAAAATTTTGATTTTTGAATAATTTTAAGAAAGAAAGGGGCGATTGCCCCTGGGATTATGCAGCTGGATAAACAGATACTTTTTTTCTGTTTTTATCAAGTCTTTCAAATTTTACAAAGCCATCGACTAAAGCAAAAATAGTGTGATCTTTGCCAAGACCTACGTTATTTCCAGCGTGAGTTGCTGTTCCTCTTTGGCGGATTATTATATTTCCAGCACGAACGAACTCACCACCAAATTTTTTAACACCTAATCGGCGTCCGATACTATCACGGTTATTTTGGGTTGAACCCTGACCTTTTTTGTGTGCCATATCTTTATCTCCTTAAGCTGTGATACTTACGACTTTTACACGTGTAAATTGTCTTCTAAAGCCGCGTTTTAGTTTTGAGTCTTTACGTCTGCGTTTTTTGTAGATAACTACTTTTTTGTCTTTGCCTTCATTAACGACCTCAAGAACAACTTTTGCACCCTTCACAAATGGCGCACCTACCTTTACTTCGCCGTCATTTACAGCTAAAACTTCTGTAATCTCAACGGTTGATTTAGCTTCAGCACTAAAGTGGTCTAGCTTAAGGTACTCGCCCTCGCTAACACGATATTGCTTACCGCCATGCTTAAATATAGCGTATTTTGACATACTCTACCTTTCTAAAATTTGGTAAGACCAAAAAGCACTTTTTTGAAAAAGATTTATGGAGCTTTATTGGTTGTAAGGTGTGAATGTTAGCCAAAAGTTTATAAATTCTACTTTAATACCCCTGATTTTATGATCTCGTCGGCTAAATTTTTAATCATCGCATCGTGATCCAGAAAAAATGTCTTATCATTTGGCAAATAAGGCTGATATATCAGAGTTTTGGCTACTGGTGCGCTTAAGATCACATTTATCAGTTTAAATTCAGGCGGCAAAACAAAATAGAGTTTTGGCTTGGGAATTTCATTTTGAAAGAGCCTCTTTGCGTAAAATTTACTGAAATTTTCATTTTTTGGTAGTTTTATCTCTTTAAAAAGCTCAAATGGCAAAAAGTAGCGCGCTAAGGCGTGAAGTCCATGCGCAAAAATATAAAGTCGTTTTTCAAATTTAGGTGCATCTGTCCTGCCAAAAGTGGAGCAAAATTTCTGCAAATGCTCGCTCATAGCAGCCACATCTTTTTCATGCAAGGCAAGCACAAATTTAACCGCCTCTCTTTCGTTTGCTGGCTTTTTGGAATCTGCAAAAGTGCGAGCTTTTTCTAGGGCAGGGGCGAGTAAATTTTCATCTTGCCAAAGCATCGCCGTGAGCAAATCATCCATGACACATAGAAATTTATAGCCGTTTTTGCTAGGTGGCAGGCCTTTTGGAAAGATGCTTGCCATACTATCTGTGTCGCCACAAGCGATAGCAAAAAATGCCGGTATGAGCCTCTCGCACTGGTCATATCCACCGCTGCATCCTGGGAGTAAATTTAGCTTAGCGTATTGAAAAATGAGATCATTTAGCCTCTCGGCATCGCCATCAGCTAGGCACTTTTCAAGATAAATGTCGTAGCATCTAGCTCTTGAAAAAGAGAGTAATCGTATGAGCTCACATAAAAAGTCGTATTCGTTTAAATTTTTCTCTTTTATTTGGTCGTAAATGCTTGCATACTCGTCTAAAAGTAGCTCTTCATCGCTTTTTGGTGGTTTTTTGGTTTTGAAAAAGTTAAATAAGCTTTCTAAAAATGACATTTTGTTTGCCCCTTATTTTTGCTAATTTTAGCCAAAAACACCTAATTTTCACGTGCAAAAGGTGGCTTTAGCGGATAGTTTAACCGCATTTTGGCTATAATCGCCCCAAATTTAAGCAAGTATGGGATAAAGATGGCAGGCGAAGATCAGGAAAAAACCGAAGAAGCGACCCCAAAAAAGATAGAGGATGCCAAAAAGGATGGTAACGTTCCCAAAAGTCAGGATCTAGCCGGGTTCGTGACCCTTGTCATCGCTATTGGTGTACTGCTTGCGATGCTAAATTTTATGAAAGAACAGATCATCTCACTTTATATCTACTACTCAAAATTTATCGGTCAGCCACTTACCTTGCCAACTGTAAAAATGATCGTCGTAAATACCTTTGCAAGGTCGCTTCTTATGATACTTCCAGTTTGTATCTGCGTAGCGATCGCTGGTGTCATTGCAAATGTAATGCAGTTTGGATTTATCTTTACCACAAAACCTATAATGCCAAATTTTGGCAAGATAAACCCGCTAAAAGGGCTAAAAAATTTATTCTCGATGAAAAAAGTGATAGATAGCATTAAAATCGTGCTAAAAGTTAGCATCGTCTTTGGTGTTGGATTTTATTTTTTCTTGCAGTTTATAAAGGAGCTGCCACACACGCTCTTTTTTTCTATGTTTGATCAGCTTGCTTGGCTAAAAGAAAAGCTCATTATCCTAGTTAGCGTTATGCTTTTTATACTTTTCGTGATCGGACTTATCGACCTTCTCATCGTGCGTTTTCAATACTTTAAAGACCTTCGTATGAGCAAGCAAGAGATAAAAGATGAGTATAAGCAAATGGAAGGAGATCCTCAGGTAAAAGGCAGAATTCGTCAAGCGCAAATGCGTGCAGCCAAGCGTCGAATGATGCAAAATATCCCACAAGCTGACGTAGTCATCACAAACCCTACTCACTACGCCGTGGCAATAAGATATGATAAAAGTCGTGACGAAGCACCGATAATACTTGCAAAAGGTGTTGATTTTTTAGCACTGCAAATCAAAAAAATAGCCGTTGAAAATGGTGTGCAAATTTATGAAAATCCACCACTCGCAAGAGAGCTTTATAAAATTTGTGAAGTCGATGATACGATACCGGCACATCTTTTTAGGGCCGTAGCCGAAGTGCTAAGCTTCGTTTATATGAGCAATAAACAAAAATTTAAAGATAAGCTTTGATAAATGCTGCTCTTGCCACTAGAAATTACTAGCAGCAAGAGAATTTATCTATTATAGATATCCAAAAGCAGTTGCAAAAATATAGCCAAATATACAAGAGGATATAACACCAATGAGACCCGGAATGATAAAGCTGTGATTGATAACAAATTTACCAATATGTGTCGTACCGCTTCTATCAAACTGAATAGCTGCAAGGTCGCTTGGATATGTTGGTAGGATGTAGTATCCGTAGCAAGCTGGCGCAAAGGCTAGAATGATAGCAGGATTAACATCGATATTTAATGCTAATGGCACAAACGCAACCAAGGCTGCAGCTTGAGAATTTACAAATTTTGAGATAATCAAAAGCATAACCGCATAAGTCCAAGGGTGCTCTTTTACGATGCTTCCTAGCGCCTCTTTCATCATAGGAGTGTGCACTGCAAACATAGTCTCAGCCATCCAAGAGATACCAAAAACTGCAACAAGAGCGATCATACCTGATCTAAATATCTCGTTTTTGCCGATCTTGCTAGCATCTGTTGGTGTAAAGATTAAGATGATAGCGCCAGTTAAAAGCATGAAAATTTGGATAACATGAACCATGCTTAGGCTCTTTGAAGACGCTTGTTTGTTACTTATATTGATGTAAGCACCTTGGAATTCTTCTTTTGCGCCTTTTTCATTTATGTATGTTACTGCACCATCAGCTGTGCGAGTAAGAGTTTGATTTGCATCTTTGCCGATGATTTTGACTGATTGAGCTTTTTGATTGGCATTTAGCTTATCGTTTGCTACTTTTAGCTCAGCTGCCTCTGTTTGGATGCTAGCGTCTTTTATTTTTAAGGTTTTTAAAACTTTTTGCTCAGTTGGGAGGTTGGCTATTACTTGAACGACTGTTGCGTCTTTGTAAGTAGTCCAGCTTGGACGAAGATCTTTAAAATATCCAAGAAGCGCAACTACAAGGATAGAGCCTAAAAATATCCACATTGCAGCCCATTGATAGCCAGGAAGCTTTTTGCCTAAAAGCGTCGCACTATCACCATAAACATATTTTTTAAACTCAGGATCTTGAAGCTTTGCTTGAAAGACTTCGTCTTTATCAAGATCTTTGCCTCTAAACCAGCTAAAAATTCCTACTGCTAAAACGCCACAAAATGTTGATGGAATCGTAATCTTTAAAAGATCCAAATACCCATCAAAGCCAGCTAGGTGAGTTTTAGCATTAATAAGAAAGCTTGTAAGAGTTACAACAGCAACTGAAACTGGGCTAGCTATGATGCCCATTTGTGAAGCTATTGAGCTTGCTGCCATTGGTCGCTCTGGGCGGATACCATTTTTGATAGCAATGTCATAAACGATAGGAAGCACAGTATAAACAACGTGTCCAGTGCCGCATAAAATAGTAAGCGTACATGTTACAAATGGAGCTAAGATACTTACATATTTTGGATTTTTTCTAAGTATGGTTTCTGCTATTTGAAGCATGACATCAAGACCGCCACTAGCTTGAAGTGTAGCACTTGCCACAACGACAGCAAGGATAGTTAGCATAACATCAATAGCTGGCTTACCAGGCTCGATGTTAAATCCAAAAACAAGAACTATAAGACCGATACCACCTAGCATACCAAGCGCGATACCGCCTTTTTTAGCCCCGTAGAACAAACAGATAAGGACGATGAGAAGCTGGATAGCAAACTGCATGCCTTCACTTAAATTCATGAGAAAATCCATGAAACCTCCTGAGTTAATATAAATTTAACCAAGATTATATCTCTTATGGATTTAGATTAAACTTATATTTTAAGGATAACTTGATATAAATATAATATTTTGATTAAAAAGCTTATTTAGGATAAAAATTTATAAGATTATCTCTTACAAATTTTTTATTTGATCTTGAATATTTTATTTGTCTTAGAATATATAAGATAAAAATAGTATTGTTATATTTTAAATTTATTAATAATAAAAATTTATTTAAATTTTATAAATAACCTAGAAGTCTTGTAAATACGAAATTTAATAGAACTAAGAGAAAAATGATTGATGTTTAAGGAAAGGTTAATGGTGGTTAGAGGCAGAATCGAACTGCCGACACGCAGATTTTCAGTCTGCTGCTCTACCGACTGAGCTATCCAACCACCCGTTAAAGAAAGTCAGATTATACATGTTTAATATTTAAAGCAAGTTTAAAATACACACTTTTTTAAATAAAATAAGCTATGTTTTTCTATTTTGACTTGAAATATAAAAAGAAATTCTAATAAATTACGAGCTTAAGTAAGCTTGTAATTTATTTTAATGTATACGAAACAAAATAGGAAAGCGCAGATAACAATCTTGCTTAGGCTTTGGAAACTCAGAGCTTGCTCTTTGAATATTTTCTAAAGCAGCATTATCAAGCGACTCAAAACCAGAGCTTTTACTAACTTTAAGTTCATCTATGCTGCCGTCTTGCTTGAGTAAAAATCTAACTTCTACAATACCTTGATGCTTCATACGCTTTGCATTATTTGGGTAACTTTTATGCCTCTTAACTGCGATTGTAACCTTCGTAAAATCTTCATCACCTTGCGAATTTGATAAATTTAGCTCAGGTGTTACACTTTGAACTGGAGCTGCAGCAATAGACTTGTTATTGGCTGGTAAATTTGTATTTACACTAGCTGGCGGTACAATAGGCTGCACTGGCTGAGCAATTACCGGTTCAGGCTTAGGCTCTATTTTTTTCTCTTTTTTAGGCTCTACCTTTTTTATTTCACGCTTTGGTTTCTCCACCTTTTTAGGTTCAGGTTTTGGTTCTGGCTTTGGCTCAGGTTTTGGTGGCTCTGGTGGTGGCGGTGGAGCTGGTGGAGTTGGCTCTGGGATAAGCATTTGCTCCGCTATTTGAGGTGCTGAGACTTGTGGCACTGGAGTAAATGAATTAAGAGCTATTTTTATCGGTTTTTGCTCACCTATTTTTATCTCATCAAAATTATGTGAAAGCAAAAAATATACTGCTGCTCCATGCACTATAAGCGAAACAGCTAAGCCACTGTAATTTGAAATTTTATTCAGAGATTGTTTGGATTGCAAAATTTTCGTGGCCCCTCTCTTTTAATATATCAATTACTTTGACAAAGCTATCAAATTTCGAATTTTTATCGCTTTTTAGTTCGATTAATGTCTTTATATCAACCGCATTTAGCTTATCTTTGAGTTCGTTCTCAGAAATTTCTACATCATCTATAAAAAATTTATTATCCTTATCAATTACTACGCTTACCTTTTTATCGTCCTCTTTACTTTGCTCGGCACTGTTTGCGCTTGGAAGATCAATAGCTATCTTACCTTGAGCAATAAAAGTCGAGATGCTAAGCACGATAGCAAGCAAAACAAGCATAATATCAATAAATGGGACAATATTTAACCCATCTTTTTTATTTAGACGCATTTTCAGCCTTGTATCTATTTAGCATTACATCTACTTTTCTAACAAAACCATTGTAAATCATCAAAGTTGGTATCGCCACAAGTAGTCCAAAAGCAGTTGCTTTTAGCGCAAGAGAGAGGCCGACCATTATGCTTTTAGTATCGATTCCGCCTGCCATACCCATATCATAAAATGTGATCATAATGCCAGCAACTGTACCAAGAAGTCCTACATATGGTGCATTTGAGTAGATAATGTAAAGCGCGGTTAAATTTTTGGTTAGTGCCTCTTCAAGCGATTCTATACTTTTATAGCCTTTTATATCAACGCGTGAATAAAAAATAATACGCTCAATCGTATACCAAAGTACAAAAAAACTCATAATGCCTAAAATCGCAATAATTACATGATCAACGTGATGTTTAATTAGCTCCATAATACCTTCTTAGTAAAAATTTTTGCGTGATTATAGCTATATTGATAACCAATGTCAAATTTTTAGTAAAAATGTAATCAAATAAAAACTAAAAATTTTTAATTTTGTATGTATATATTTAATTATGTTTAGAATTTCAAAAATTTAATTTTTTTCTTAGCAGCTCTATTTCAGCAATAACCATTTTTGGCGTAAGCTCCTTCATACAGGCATGTGTCTTTATAGGACACACTCGCTTCATGCATGACATACACTCTAAATTTAAATGCACTATCTTTGCACTCTCATCTTGCCATGGGCTAGTCTCTTTAAATTTAGTCGGTCCAAAAAGAGCCACAAGCGGCACTTTATAAGCAGCTGCGATATGCATAGGACCACTATCGTTTGTCAAAAAGATGCCATTTTTTATAGAACCTATGACCTCGCAAAGCTCTTTTATGCTCGTTTTTCCAGCCAAATTTTCACATTTCATACCATTTTGCAAGAGTATTTGCTCGATTTCATTGCAAATTTCAAGCTCAGCTTTTGAGCCAGTGATCTTTACATCAAATTCATCTTTAAAATGCAATGCAACCTCTGCAAAATAGTGCGGATACCACCTTTTGGCACTTCCATAGCTAGCACCTGGATTTAGTACGAGGAGTTTTTTCTTACTTTTTTTAGCTTCATAATAAATTTTTAGTTCGTTTGAAATTTCTTTTAAATTTAGGCTTTGCTTTATGAAATTTAGATATTTCTGCACCTGATGCAAGCTCTCGCTACTCTTTTTAAAGCAAAATTTTTGTGTTGCTTTTAGAAAAAATAGCAAAAATTTACTAGCAAATGAGCTCCTAAAACTAATAGCGATATCAAATTTTCCAAGCTTGCTAGCTACTTTTATAAGGCTTAAATATCTTGAGCTTTGCTTTTTACTATCGTCAATGACTACTTTTTCACACTTTGGATGTGATTTATAAAGCTCACAGGCCACATAAGAGCCAAAAAATACAATATTTTTAGCATTTTTACTTAAATTTTCTACCGCTGCACTCGCCATCACAGCATCTCCAAGCCAAGTTGGAAGCTCTATAAAAACTCTCACTTTTGCTCCAAATTTAGCACTTCGTTTATGATTTCAAGAGTTTTGCTTGCATTTTCTTCTATACTAAATTTTTGCGAAAGTAAAAATGACTCCTCTTGCAGCTCTCTCATCATGTCATTATCATTAAGCACCTGCTCCACTAGCTCCAGTATACTTTCATCATTTGGTTCACGCATGATAAAACGATTTTCTAAAATTTCAGCTGCCCCATTTTGAGCCGTTGTAAAGACAATATTTTTAAAGCTAAGCGCCTCTAGAACGACATTTGAAAATGGCTCATAGTGTGTTGGAAATATAAAAATATCACTTGCTTCATAAAATTTTGCAGTCATTTTTTGCTCACCTGTAAAAAATGCCTTTATCTTTAGCTTTTTTGCTAGCTTCTTATATGAATTTAAATTTTTATCTTTGCCTACTATTAGCGCATTTACTGGCGTTTTTAGCTTTGAGACAAGAAGCAAAAAGTCCTTTGCCCCTTTTCTTTTAAAGCCATTTCCGACAAAAAGCACAATTGGTAAATTGTAATCGAGTCCAAATTCTTCGCATACGCTAAGTTTTGCTTCACCTTTTTCTACTTTTTGTGGCAAATTTATACCGTTGTAAATGGTAACGATCTTTGACTCATCGACACCGTAAGCTGAGATGATTTGCTCTTTTATATAGTTTGAATTTGCGATTATCTTTTTAGAATTTTTAAAGCAACGTTTTTCTAAATATGGATAGACAAAATTTAGAGGATTAACCCACCAAAATGGCTTTGTGGCACGGTAAATTTTATGCACGCCGTCCCCTGCTCTATAAATATCTGCGCAGCTCACTCGCTCCAAGCTAAAATATACTTCATCGCTTTGCTTCTGGCGTTTTACCTGTGCGTTATATCTCAAAGCCTTTTTCCATGACGAGATCCTAGCCTCTCCTAGATATGAGCGTATAGATGTTTCTATACCTACGTCTTTTAGGGCTTTGGTAAGCCTTCTTAAATAGCGTTCGGCACCACCGACTGCGTTTGGATTGATACGTAAAAAAACTATTTTTTTCATGACCTCAAAGCTTTTTATTTTTGTGATTTTTTATTTGTAATGTCCGCCATAATATCAAAAATTTTTATAAATCAGCCTATTTTTTGCCTAAATTTCATAAAATTACACAAAGGATAAAAATGAAAACACTTACGATTATTGACACTTTTGGTTTCTTTTTTAGGCTCTACTACGCCATGAGCGGACTTAAAAACAGAGAAGGCAAACCAAGCGGAATGATTAGTGGCTTTGCAAATTTTATAGCAAGCCTCAAGGATGAATACCAAAGCGACTATCTCATCTTTGCTCTTGATAGTAAGGGCAAGACCTTACGTCACGAAATTTTAGGTGATTACAAAGCAAACAGAAACGAGCCGCCAGCTCAGCTAAAAGAGCAACTTCCAGTTTGTATAGATATGATAGAAAAAATGGGACTTTACAGCCTTAGTCGCGAGGGCTACGAGGCCGATGACATCATCGCAAGTGCGGTTAAATTTTGCAAAGACAAAGATATATTTGTGCGAATAGTCACCCACGATAAAGACCTTTACCAACTCATAGAAGACGGCAAAGTGAGCATCTACAGCCCGCAAAGCAAGATCGATCATGATAGTGCAAGCTGCTTTGAAAAGTATGGAGTTTATCCAGCGCAGGTCAGGGACTTTCTAGCGATCGCAGGCGATAGCTCGGACAACATCCCAGGCGTCAAAGGTATCGGCGCAGTTGGGGCTAAGAAGCTTTTGGCTGAGTATGGAAGCTTAGAGGGAATTTATGAAAATTTAGCCCTTCTTAGAAACGAGCGCACTAAAAATATGCTTGCTGCCGCAAAAGAAGAAGCATTTTTGAGCAAAAAACTAGCCACTTTATTTGATGACGCAGTTAGTTCATTTGATCTTGAACACTCTAAATTTCCAGAGCAAAATCCCCTGATAAATATCTCAGAAATTTTAAAAGAGTACGATCTAAACAGACTTCTTAAGAGCTTGCAAAAAGAAGAAAATGCTGAATTTAAGCTTGGCTTTAGAGCAAATTTACTCCTTGATGAGGCTAGCATTGAAAAACTCTTATCAAACGTCACACCAGAGACCATCGTTGCCTTTGACACCGAGACCACGGGCGTTGATAGCAGGAGCGCAAAGATCGTTGGATTTAGCTTTTGCTTTAACGATGAGGACGCCTACTACGTGCCGGTAGCTCACAACTACCTTGGTGTGCCGCAGCAAATCAGCCTAAAATTTGCCACTTGGGCGATAGGGCAAATTTACAAAGGTTGCGTGATCGGGCAAAATTTGAAATACGACTTTGAGATCGTAAAAAACAATCTTGGTCTTAATCCCCCAGCAAATTTTAAAGACACGATGATACTTGCGTGGCTTAGCGACCCAAACTCAAGTGTCGGCATGGATGCGCTGGCAAAAAGGCTTTATGACTACGACACGATAAAATTTGAAGACGTTGTCAAAAAAGGCCAAACTTTTGGCGATGTGCCACTAGAAAATGCCGCTAAATACGCGAGCGAGGATGCTTGGATAACGCTTAAATTTTATAAAACTTTTTTAAACACGCTTGATAAAAATTTACTAGCCCTTGCCGATACACACGAGTTTCCTTTCATCCTCACGCTCTTTGACATGGAGCAAAACGGCATCAAGATAAATGAAGCCAAAATGCAAAAACTCATCCTCGAAAACGACACCAAATTAAAGGCGCTAACAAGTGAAATTTACGAGCTAAGCGGCGAAAATTTCAACATAAACTCAGTAAAACAGCTTGGCGTCATACTTTTTGAGCACCTAAAGCTTCCAACCAAAAAGAAGACAAAAACAGGATATAGCACCGATGAGAGCGTGCTAGCTGAGCTTACGGACGCTCATCCAGTGATAGAGAAAATTTTAGCTTACCGCGAGCTATATAAACTGCAAAGCACCTACTGCGAGCCGCTTTTAGCGCTTGCGAAAAAGGACGAGGGCTCACGAATTTACACGAGCTTTTTACAAACTGGCACGAGTACTGGCAGGCTTTCAAGTAAAAATCCAAATTTGCAAAACATCCCAGCTCGTGGCAGCCTCGCAAAGGATGTCAGAGAGTGCTTTGAGGCACGCGAAGGCTATAGTTTTGTGGGGCTTGACTACAGCCAGATCGAGCTTAGACTGCTAGCTCACTTTAGCCGTGATCCTGCGCTTCTTGAGGCGTTTAAAAATGACGAGGATATCCACGCAAGGACAGCTATTAGCATATTTGGTAGCAGTGACGGGCAAAATAGAGCCGTGGCAAAGAGTATAAATTTTGGCCTCATTTATGGCATGGGCTCAAGCAAGCTGGCAAATCAAGTAAATATCACAAGAGCTGAGGCAAAAGAGTATATAGAGCGCTATTTTAAGGCATTTGAGACGATCAAAGAGTTTTTAGAGGGGATAAAAATTTCAGCTAAAAATGATGGCTTTGTGCAGACGCTACTTGGCAGAAGGCGCTACTTTGACTTTAAAAGTGCTACACCTATGCAAATAGCTATGTTTGAGCGCGAGGCGGTAAATACGGTCTTTCAAGGCTCCGCAGCAGATCTAGTCAAGATGGCTATGGTAAAAGTTAGAGCAAATTTAGATGAAAATGCAAAAATGCTACTTCAGATCCACGATGAGCTGATCTTTGAAGTAAAAGACGAGTTTGCGCAAGAATTTGGCAAGGCGACGCAAAAGACGATGGAGGAAATTTACACGCTAAATGTGCCACTTAAAACATCACTAAATATCGCTAAAAACTGGGGTGAGCTAAAATAGATAGATAAATTTTGCTGGAGCTTTTAAGATGATTAGTTCCTACTTTACACTTAAAAATAAAGTTGTAATTTATCACTATATCTTTGGACTTTTATACTTTTTGCAGAAAGCAAATGACATCAATCAAATAAGCCAGCAAGCAGCCCAACGCGTAACATACGATGTCGCTAACGTCAAATGTTCCGCCAAAGACTATGCGTATTATTAAATTATGAATATCTAAAATTTCAAGTACTTTAAAGTATTGTAAAATTTCTATAGATAGCGAGAAGATAAATATTTCAAATGCTAAAATTTTTGGTGCAGTTTTAAATATAGCTCGTCCAAATGCGTAAAGCATCACCGTAACTAGCACATCACCCAAATAATGTCGCACGAAGCCACCTTTAACAAAAGTTGCGATATAAATTTCGATTGCTAAAATCACGACTGCTACGACTAAAAAGAGCAATCTAGCTCGCAAGCTATGTCTCATTTTCTCGTATTGAAAAGATTTGTATATTTTTCGTTTTACTTGCATTTTTTTATTTATTTGAAATTTTACTTTTTTATAAATTAGAAATGATATCCATACCATCTTTAAAGCCAGGATTATACTGGATATATTTTTCGCCCACAAACGTATTTATAACTTCCATCTTGTACTCGTTAAAAAGAGTATTTCATTAGGTTTTACTTGAAATTGCCAAAACCCGGTTACTTCATGAATTATAATAGATAATAGCAATATTGCCAAATAAAGAAAATTTCTTATTTTTAAAATTCTTTGACAAAAATATCAATCAAAATAGCTTTTGAAAATATTTTTTAGACAATTAATAAATTTTTGGTTTAAAAATAATGAAATTTATGGATTAAAATTTTTCTATCAAATCTTTAAAAATTTCATAAAGTTTATTTACTTCGTAGGTGCTAACTCGTTCGTTTTTGGCGTGTATACGATCGTTTATCACGCCAAATTCTATCGCATCTACGCCAAATTCAGCAAAGTGCCTTGCATCGCTCGTGCCGCCCTTTGTATTTAGAACCGGTGTAACGCCTGTGAACTTTGTGATAGAAGCCATTAAATTTTTTACGATTTTGCTATCTTTATTTGTTAAAAATCTCTTTGAGCTTTGCTTTATACTAAGCTCGTAATCAAGCCCTTTTAAGACCTCTCTAAGATAGCTCTCAACATCATTTATGTCAGTTAAATTTGAGTTTCTCACATTAAACATTATGCTAAGCTCGCTTGGCGTGACGTTGCAAACTTGCATGCCGCCTCTAATATCAGTTACCACGATCTTGCTTGGACTAAAAAACTCGCTTCCAGCGTCCATATCGTGATCAGCTATCTTATTTAAAAGTGGAGCTATTAAATTTACCGGATTTATGCACTTTTCAGGATATGCCACGTGTCCTTGAATGCCCTTTATCACGATCTTGCCATTTATTGAGCCACGTCTGCCGACCTTTATGCTATCGCCAAATTCTTTATCGCAAGTTGGTTCAGCCACTACGCAAAATTTCGGCAAATCATTTATTTCGCGTAAATATTCAAGTGCTAAAGGCGTACCATATGTGCCATCGCCCTCTTCGTCACTTGTTAATATGAGGCTTAGCTTCCCATCAAATTTCGCATCTTTAGCAGCACAAACAAAAGTAGCCACGCCACTTTTCATATCCTGTGCGCCTCTTGCATAGATGTAGCCATCTTTTTCTAGTGGAGTAAATGGCTCACTATCCCAGCCCTCACCTGGAGGCACGACATCAACGTGTCCAGCAAAAGCTAGATGCTCGCCATCACCATAAATTTTAGAGAGTATGAGATTTTTGGTGCCGTTTTTTTCTATAAATTTTGCCTCAAAATCAGGCAAAAATCTAGCGATAAATTCTAAGCTTCCAGCATCATTAGGTGTGATAGAGCGAAAGCTTAAAAGCTCTTTTAAAAAGCTAATTACCACTAAGTGCCTTATGAGCCGGCACGCTCTGGTGCACCAAAATAAAAGCCCTGGAACTCATCTACGCCGATCTCTTTACAGATTTCAAATATCTCTTTTGAATGCACATATTCAGCAATAGTTTTTATACCAAGGTCTTTTGCAAATGCCACGATCGCACTTGCGATAGAGTGTGAATCTTTATTTATGTCTATATCTTTTATAATAGAGCCATCGATCTTCACGTAGTCAGGCTTGATCTTTATAATGTAAGAAAAATTTGAATATCCTGAGCCAAAATCATCGATAGCGATCTTTGCGCCCATGCTTTTTACACGCTCGATAAAATTTGAAACTCTCTCTAAATTTTTAAGCTCTTCATCTTCAACGATCTCAAATACTACTCTACCAGCAACATTGTGCTTGTTCAATAGATTTAAAACAAGTGAACTAACATCACCATCGATCATATCTCTACTACTTAAATTTATAGAAAGTACTAAATTCTTATCCTCTACAAGCTGCTTAAAACACTTTTTAATTAGTTGCTTCTCAAGATCAGCATAACGCTTAATACGCTTTGAGATATCCAAAAAGACATTTGGTGATATAACATCGCCTCTATCTAAAAGTCTTATCAAGCATTCGTATTTTACAGGTACCTTTTGGTCATTAACTATCGGCTGAAAATAAGGAACAATATTGTTGTTTATAGTAGCGTATTGTATCAGTTTAGAGCGTTCTATTTGAGTTGCGTATTCCTCTTTTTGATTTAGCCCTTTAAAATAGCAAACATAGTCTTTATCTTGCTCTTTTGCCGTTTTTAACGCTATTGTTGCTTTTCTTAGTGTTTGGTCACTATCAAGAGCAAAGCCTATTGTACTATGTATCTCGATACCTTCTATCTCCCTACCATCTTCATCGACTATACTTAGCATACGACCTTTAAAAATTTCTATCAAATCTTCAACCATATCTTCATATCTATCGATAAAGCTATCGCTATCTTCTACCAGAGCAAACCTATCTGCTTCTATACAGTAAGCCTTCATATTCTCATCTTTGGCAAATTCACTGATCAAATCAGCCATCTTTACCAAAATCTGATCACATGCAAATTTACCGTAAAAGTCATTCATCTTGCCAAAATCGTCAATATCTATAAGCACTACTTTAGGATTTTCATAGCTATTAATATCACGCACCAATGCTGTTTTATTTAAAAGTCCAGTCATTGGATCGATATAAAGCTTTTCTCCAAGCTCTTCTATCTGTTTTTTAGCATCTGTTTTTAATTCATTATAGTTATTTTTTTCTTTTATATATTTAACCGCGTACCATATACAAGTAGACAAAGCAACTATTGCGCCAACGAAGCTTAAGATAAATGTTAAAGCCATATTGTTTAAAAGCCACTCAAAAAAGTACTCATCATGCGTGCCAGTAATACGCTGATCGACCTTTCCTTTAAAGCCTAATATATACTCTCCGACCGGCACAAACATACAAACTTGAGCAGCATTTTCTGGCAAAATTTTTGCCCAAAAATAATCTTTTTGGAAATTATGAGCAAAGATGTTTCCACAGCTTTTGTCGTTAAATTCTTGATTTATTATTCTTTTATCTGAAGACGCTACGACCTTGTATCCATTTTTATTATCATCCTTTAATAAAAGAACATCACCCATAGCACTATCATTAATGTAAGATTGGAAATTTGCGACATCATATTTGCTGACATTTTTGAAATAATCAACATATTGATATGTCAAATAATCAACTTTCTTTCGAAGATTAAAACCATTTTCAGCAGAAGCATTATTAAATTTAAAATAAAAAACTGCCAGGTTTTCGACTAAAAAAATACTTCCCAAAACAAACACTAAACCTATAATCGTTTTAGTGATGTTTAGATTTTTACCCGTTTGCTCGTCCTTGTTACTCAAAAGTTACTTCCCTTATTTTGTGTACTTGCCCTGATTATATCAACCTTAAAATAAATTTTAACTTTTAGGAAGAAGTTAAAGCCTGACTATTTTAGCTCCATATCCGCCTTGATTTGCCGGTGCATCAAAAAACTCTTTCACGCTTGGATGCTCTTTTAAGAAATTTCTAACAGCAAAGGCGAGCTTGCCAGTGCCGATGCCGTGAAATACGCTAACCTCGTCAAATCCCATAACAAGACTATCTGAGATAAATCTATCAAGTTTTGCTATCGCCTCGTCAGCTCTCATGCCATGCAGATCAAGCGAGAGCGAGGCCGTTTTTGGCTTATCTACGCTTAAACTTACGCCACCTTTTTTAGGCAAAATAATTTCATTGCCATTTTTTCTTAAAAGCTCTATTGGCACGCGTAAATTTATACCATTTGACTCGATCATCGCGTCATTTTTTGAGATACTTAAAACCGTGCCTTTTATGTTTTCATACTTCACTCTATCGCCTACTTTTAGGCTCTCGTGCTCAGTTTTTTTAGGTTTAACTATAGCAGCCTTTTTCTCATTTGCCACGTTTAGCGCTCTTTGTTTGTCTTTTATATCCTTGAAATTTATAACCGCTTTTGCCGCATTTATCGCTTCATAATACTCTTTTTCTAGGCGTGAAATAGTCGCATTTAGCTTGATCTCATTTTTCTCTTTTAGCTCTTTTTGCTCCTCAAGCAAGCGCTCAAGCCGCTCCTCTTTTGCCGTGACCTCTTTTATGCCCTCATCAAGCTTGGTTTGTAAATTTAGCGTCTTTGTGATGATCTCGTTTAAATTCTCTTTATCTTCACCGTAAATTTTCTTTGCCTGAGCCACTAAATTTTGAGATATGCCGTATCTTGCCGCCGTTTCAAAGGCATAAGACTTACCGATCGTGCCCTTTAAAAACTCAAATTTAGGCCTTTGAGCCGCCTCGTCGTAAAGTGCCGCCACTAGCTCAACCTCTGGGTTTTTAGCTAGCAGCATCGCAAGGCGTTTGTGGTGGGTCGTGATGATCATTTTGATATCTTGAGTAATGAGTCGCTCTATCATGACGCCATACAAGCTCGCAGCCTCCTCAAAGTCGGTGCCAAGCTCGATCTCGTCGATGCCTATGATGATCGATTTTTTAGTAAAAAGCCTTGCAAAATGCACCATCCTGCCAGCAAAGGTCGAGATGTCGTTTTTCACACTTTGCGGATCTTCTATAATCGCGTCAAATTCTTTAAAAGAGCCGATGCTTGAGCGGTTTGCGTCGATACGCATAGGCAGCAGATACTTTGCAAGTAGCGTGGCCGAGATGATAGATTTTAAAAGCATCGACTTACCGCCAGCGTTTACGCCGGTTATTAAAAGCACCTTTTTGCTAAAGTCCACACTCACGCTTTTTGGATTTTTTAGCGCTGGATGGGCAAATTTCTCAAGTTTGATAACGTGCGAGCTGTTTGGCAAAACAAACTCATAGTCGCGCGATCTAGCTAAATTTACACGCGCTTGATATGCGTCAAACTGATCAAAAGCGTTATTTATAAATTTCAAAAAGAGTAGGCTCTTGCTCATCTGCAGGCTAAATTTCTTGCAGTGCTCAAAAATGATCTCCTCTTTTCTATCAAGTAGCTCGCTTTGCTCCTTTTTTAGGCGCTCGGTGCTTGTAGGAGCGACGTAGAAGTAGCCGCCTGAGCTTCTAGCGATCACGGTGCCTTTTAGGGCGTGATTAAAGCCGCCACGCACCAAAAGTGCCTCTTGCGAGTTGATGTAGTGCGTCTGGGTATCGACTAGATAGGGCGTGATGTGCTTTGAATAGATGAGCTTTTTAAGCTCAGCGTCGATCTGACGTTTTTTCTCGCTAAATGCCTGTTTTATCGCCTGAAATCTCTCATCCACGCTGTCGCTAAACTCGCCGTTTTCATCAAAGCTGTTTGCCATCTGGCTCATCGCTTCAGGGATTTCGACTTTAGCGATCCACTCGCCAAGCCTGCCTTCAAATTTTTGCTTTTTTAGATATGAAAAATACTTAATAATCTTTGCAAACTCGTAAATTTCGCTGATGTGAAGCACTGCTTGCTTGCTAAGTCTAATTAGCGCATCATCAAGCTCTTTTATCTCGTCAGGCGCCTTAAAATCATACTTTGAAAGCTCACTAATGTTTTCAAAGTGGATTTTGCTGTCGCCTTGTAAAAATAGCGGTTTTTGCCTTGCTAAAAAGGAGTTAAATTTATCCAGATACTCGCCTAGATCTAGCTTTAAAAATATCTCTTCAGTCATTGCTCACAACTTTTTATCGGCACGATGACGCCTGAGAGATCGCTAAATTCTCTTTTAGCTAAAAATGACGCCGTGCCAAATTCATAGTTAAATTTCTCCGCACTCACGTTGTATTCGCCACATTTTAGTGTTTTGCCCTGTTTAAAATCGCTAACTAGCTTTGAGATGGCATCCTCATTTTTTGATAAATTCTCTTCGTAAAAATAGACGCAAATAAGGATCGCTACAAGCACCGCGCTAACGAGCGCTTTTATGCCTTTGCTGATCTTTTCATCTTTTATCGCCCAGATCGCTCCAAAAAGTACGATCAAGCCAGCGATTAGGATCAAATTTCTTACCATTTTACGCCCTTATATTTTGCGATGAGCTCTTTGTAAAGCTCAAAATGAGGATTGATCTTGTCTAAAATTTCAGCCTTAACCTCACTGATATCTTGTTTTTCAACTAGCAAGCAAACAGCCATATACGGGGCATTCGGTAACATATCTTTTATCTGGGCGCTACTTAGCTTTTGCTCCCTTGCAAGCGCGATCAAGATATCTTTTTTACCTAAATTTATAAGGCTTGAAATTTCTTCTTCACTAAGCTCTTTTTCTTTTATCTCTTTTAAAATTTCATTTTCATCTTGAAGCTTGAAAGTGCTTAGATCCATTAATATCCGCCCCTTAGCTGTACGCTGATATCGCCCGCTCCAAAGCCAACTACGATGCCGTCACTTAGGCGGTTTTTTACGCCAAATTCATCTGTAAATTCAATCCCCTCTTCAACCCTTTCGACCTTATCAGTAAAGATTGGGTTATACTCGCTAAACTCGCTCTTCATATCAACTTCGATCGGATTTTCTCCAGCTGCATAAACTGGCAAGATGACAAGCTCATCAACACCCTTAAAGCACTCTTTAAAGCCAGGTAAATTTGTGCTAAGTCTTGTGTAGCGGTGTGGCTGAAATATCGCTGTGACGCTGTTTATGCCTAAAATTTTGGCGTATTCAAAGACTGATTTTAGTGTTGCTTTTATCTCGGTTGGATGGTGCGCGTAGTCATCTATTAGGACGAAATTTTTGTTTGCGCTAAGTATGTCAAAACGCTTTTTGATGCCTTTAAAATTTAGTAAATTTTCTCTGATGTCTTTTAGCGGCGTCTCGTGCATCGCAGCAAGGATAGCTAAAGATGCGTCTATGGCGATGTGCTCGCCCATGCCAAAGGCTTCAAATTTGCCTAAATTTTTAAGATTAAAGCTGGTGTATGGCTGATAGTCTCTTACCACCATCGTAAGCTCCGTGATGTCGGTGCTTGGATAAAGCCTGATCGCATCAAGCTTAAGCGTACTTAAAAACTCGTCCTCAGCGTTTATCACCCTAACTCTCGCGCGCTCCAAAAAGCCCTTGTAGGCTGCGTAAAATTTAGCTAGATCGTAGTCGTAATGCTCCATGTGCTCTGGCTCTGCATTTGTGACGATGGCTAGATATGGGTTTGAGTTTAGAAAGCTTGAGTCGCTCTCATCCGCCTCAAATACGACGTTATCGCTTTTGGCGTAGCGCATATTTGAGCCAAACTGCTTTGAGATGGCGCCGATGATGACTGAACCCTCAATAAGACTTGCTAGCATCGCTGAAGTCGTGCTCTTGCCATGTGCGCCAGCTACTGCAAAGACGCACTTATCTTCAAGCACATAAGGCAAAATTTCTTTTCTTGAAAAGCACTTTATGCCCTTTCGTCTGGCCTCCACTAGCTCGATGTTGTCCTCTTTTATCGCAGCCGAATAGACTACGAAGTCTTGGTCTTTTATCGCCTCTTTACAGTGCGGTGTGATGACCTCAATGCCTTCATTTTGAAGCTCAAGAGTCGTCTTGCTCTCTTTGATGTCACTACCACTTATCTTGTGGCCTTTTTCGTGTAAAAATCTAGCGATGGCTGAGATACCGATGCCGCCGATGCCTATGAAATGGACTTTTTTGATCTCATTGTTTAGCTCTTGCAAATTTTATCCTTAAGTTTTTCGTGATTTTAACAAAAACTACTAAATTTAAGCCTGAAAATGGCTTTTATTTGCTTAAGCTAAAGCTCTCGTCTATCAGGTCAAAAACTGTTTTTTGTGAGATTTTTGAGTTTAAATTTACGCTTATCCAGTGCTTTTTATTCATGTGATAGGCTTTAAAAATTTGCTGCTCATCAACTAGCACCATGGCTAGATCAGGGCTGCATTTTAGATTTAAAACCTCGGTCATCTCGTCACTTTTAAGACCTAGCTTGCTAGCGCTTATCTCCATAAGCAGTGCAAACCACTTCTCATTTTTCTTGTGACGAAAGGCACTAAATTTTGGATATCTTGGGAAAATTTGCTCACCTAAAACGTCAAATTTCTCTTTTATATATCTCTCAACGTCACTTCGTTTCAAATTTCACTCCAAAATTCCTTTAAAGAGCGCTCATTCTTGCTAAGCTCGCTTTTCCGTCCAGTTACGGCCTTATTTTATCTTTTAAATTTCGCCTCTATCTGCATAAAACCCCAAGTGTTTCTAGCCTCGCTAAGCTCCTTTTTGCTAAGCTCATCTATCATCATCTCTTCATTTTTACCAAGCCTATTTTTAACTTCACCAAACGGATTAATAAGCATCGAATCGCCATAAAAACTCCACTGCTCGTCGTCACTTTTGTGGCTTCCTACACGGTTTACGCGCAGCACGTAGACGTTATTTGTAAAGGCTCTAACCTTTAAAAGCTCCTCCCAGCGCGCCTGAGAAAAAAATGTACAAGCTGTTGGCACGAGCACTATATCAACCTTCTTAGCGCTCATATAGGCCCAGCACACATCAAAGTGCGCCTCGAAGCCAAACATGACGCCAACTTTAAATTTATCATAGGTAAAGACAGGCAAATTTAGCTCATCGCTTGTGTTATTAAAGAATTTCACCTCGTTCCAGTGAGCGTAAGGCATGAGAATTTGCTGATCATATAGCTTTACTTGTGTTGGGGTAAATTTGGCTAGACTTTTAAAAATTTCCTTGCCTTTTAGATTTACAATGGGTGCAACAATATTTAGATCATACTTTTTTGCCATTGCAAAAAGAGCCTCTTTTTTGCGCTCACTTTGCTCTTTTATAAGGCTTTTTGGCATGCTAATGAGCTCTTTAAAAAAGCTATTTAGCACATATTCACCAAGCACAACAAGTCTTGCGTTTTCGTCCGCACAAATTTTTAGATAATAATCAAGCCTTGCCTCACTTAAAGGCTGCGTTGGTAGCTGAAGAGCACAAATTCTACTCATTATCCACCTGCTTTATGCTAAGTTTTGCGTTTTCTAAAATTTCTCTTGCCTCATTTAGTAGCTTTTTGCCCTGTTCGTGCAGCTTTATGCTATTTTCTAAGCTCACATCATCTTTGTTTAGATCGTTTAAAATTTTATCTGCTAGAGCTAATTTTTCTTCAAAGCTTTGCTCTTTTTGCTCCATTCTCTATCCTTTTAATATATTTTTTATATATCCATCAAATTTTTCTATCTCGACCAAAAAGGCGTCGTGCCCGTAGTTGCTATCTATCTCTATAAAATTTGTCTTTGTACCTCTGCCCATCTCGCAAAGTGCGTCATAAATTTCTCTCATGCAGCTTGGCGGAAAGAGTAGATCGCCTTTGAAAGCGATTAGATGCAGATTTGCTTTGATCGGCGCAAGGGCGTCTTTTAGGCTATCGTAGTGCCTTGTGCAGTCAAAGATATTCATCATCTTTACGATATATAGGTAGCTTAGCGGGTCAAACCTCTTTGGGAAGTTGTAGCCGTTATACTCCATGTAGCGATCGACCTGAAAATGTCCAAAAAGATCGTAAAGGCCGTCGGTTTCGACGTAGTTGCGTCCAAATTTTTTATCCATGCTATCAGGGCTTAAAAAGCTGATATGCCCTGCCATCCTGCCGTAAGCCATACCTTTTAGCCCATTTTTTCTTATAAATTCTGCGTCATATTCGCCGTTTTTGAAATTTTCATCATTTAAAATGGCTTCGATGGCGATTTTATTAAACGCTATCGCCCAAGGCTTAGTCTGATAGGTGCTTGCAAGCATTATGATATCTTGCGCAAATTCTGGAAACTCGATAGCATAGCAAAGTGCCTGCATACCGCCAAGACTGCCACCTATCACAGCTCTTGCCCTCGTGATGCCAAGCTCGCTAAATAGCCTCATCTGCGCCTTTACCACATCACTTATAGCAAGGACTGGGAAATTTAGCCTATACTCTTTGCCGCTACTTCGATCAACGCTTAGCGGCGAGGTCGAGCCAAAACACGAGCCTAAGATATTTACGCAAATAACGTAAAATTTATCCGTATCAACCGCTTTTTTGCTGCCTATTAGCCCGTCCCACCAGCCAGCTTTCTCATCGCCTGCGTAGGTGCCAGCTGCGTGGTGTGAGCCTGTTAGTGCGTGGCAGATCACGATAACGTTGCTTTTATCAGCATTTAGCGTGCCGTAAGTCTCATAAATAAGCTTAAAATTTGATAGTATACGGCCACTCTCAAGATAGAGTGGCTCGTTAAATTTAATAGTTCTAGTTTGCAGGTCTAACACTAATTAACTTTGTAGTTTGGTGCCTCGTGAGTGATAACTACGTCGTGGACGTGGCTCTCTTTTAGTCCTGCGCTTGTTATCTCAACAAATTCAGCTCTTTCTTGAAGAGTTGGGATATCTTTTGCACCGACATAGCCCATAGCGCTTCTTAGGCCGCCTATTAACTGATGGATCACATCTTTTATGCTACCAGCAAATGGCACACGGCCTTCGATGCCCTCAGGCACAAGCTTGTCTTGAGCGGTGCCCTCTTGGAAGTAGCGGTCCGAGCTGCCCTTTGTCATAGCGCCTATTGAGCCCATACCGCGATATACTTTATACTGGCGACCTTGGAATGTTATAAGCTCGCCCGGGCTCTCTTCGCAACCTGCAAGCAAGCTACCAGCCATAACGCAAGCTGCCCCTGCTGCAAGGGCTTTTGCCACGTCGCCTGAGTATTTTAGTCCGCCGTCAGCGATAACTGGGATGCCGTATTTTGCTGCTTCGCTTGCGCAGTCGTCAATAGCTGAAATTTGAGGCACGCCAACGCCAGCAACGATCCTTGTGGTACAAATAGAACCTGGTCCGATGCCCACTTTTATGCCATCAGCTCCTGCTTTTGCTAGGTCTTTTACAGCCGCTGGGTTTGCGATATTGCCAGCTACGACATCGACATTAAAATTTGCCTTTACCTCTTTTAAAGTATCAATAATACCCTTTGAGTGGCCGTGAGCTGAGTCGATGACGATGACATCTACGCCAGCATCAACTAGCGCTTTAGCACGCTCTATCTGACCAACACCGATAGCCGCAGCCACGCGAAGTCTGCCGTAGCTGTCTTTGTTTGCATTTGGATACTCTTTACGTTTTTTTAGATCTTTTATAGTGATAAGACCGTCAAGCTTGCCGTCTTTATCGACGATAGGTAGTTTTTCAACTCTATTTTGAGAGAAAATTTTCTCCGCATCATCAAGCGTGCAGCCCTTTGGTGCAGTGATAAGCGGTGCTTTTGTCATGCGGTCTTTTACCAAAGTGCTCATATTTGTCTCAAATCTCAAATCGCGGTTTGTTAAAATTCCTATTAGTTTGCGGTCTTTGTCGATGACTGGAACGCCTGAAATATGAAGATCTGACATAAGGCTTAGAGCTTCGGCCACGGTTGCTTCTGGATTTATAAAGATAGGATCGATGATGACGCCACTTTCGCTTTTTTTGACGCGTTTGACCTCTTTTGCTTGGCTTTCGACGTCCATATTTTTGTGGATGACGCCGATACCGCCGAGCCTTGCCATCATGATAGCAGTTCTATGCTCAGTCACCGTATCCATCGCAGCAGAGACGATCGGGATATTTAGCGTTACATTTTTGCTGATCCTGGTTTTTACATCAACTTGCTTTGGCAAAATTTCAGAGTATTGCGGTACAAGAAGCACATCCTCAAATGTTAAAGCTCTCTTTACTATCTTCATATTTTTATCCTTTTATTAAATTTTCTAGGCTCTTGGCACCATTTATCAAGGTCTGTTCATCCCATGCTTTTGCGATTAGCTGTGCGCTTATATTTAGATTTAGATCATCTTTGCCAACTGGCACAGAGATAGCTGGTAGGCCTGCTAAATTTACGCTGATAGTGTAAATATCGCTTAGATATGCTTGAAGTGGATCGCTGTGTGCTCCAAATTTATAGGCTGTACTCGGAGCTACTGGCATAAATATAAGGTCGTTTTCTTCTAAAATTCTCTCGTATTGAGCTTTTATATGCGCTCTTGCTTTTTGCGCTTTGATATAGTAAGCGTCGTAATATCCGCTACTTAGCACAAAGGTACCAAGCAAAATTCTTCTTTTTACTTCTTCACCAAAACCCTCAGAGCGTGAGTTAATATATAGCTCTTTTAAATTTTTAGCGTCTGCGCGTCTGCCGTATCTTACGCCATCGTAGCGGCTTAAATTTGCGCTTGCCTCTGCAGTTGCTATTATGTAGTAGGTTGCGACGTCATATTTTGAGTCTTCAAAATTTGTATAAGTTACGCTGTGACCGTGTGATTTTAGCTTTTCAATGGCTAAATTTAAAGCAACTTTTGTCTGCTCGCTTGCGTTTTCGACGTAGTTTTTAACAACGCAAATTTTTAGTTTCTTCTCGCTATCTATCTTGTCACTAATGCTCACAAACGGTACATCTGCACTTGTGCTATCTTTTTCGTCATGCCCAGCGATCACGTCATATAAAATGGCTGCGTCTTCTACGTTTTGAGCGATTGGACCTATCTGATCAAGGCTGCTTGAGTAGGCGCCAAGGCCGTATCTGCTCACTCTGCCGTAAGTTGGCTTAAAACCTACGCATCCACAAAATGCCGCTGGCTGGCGGATCGAGCCACCAGTATCACTACCAAGTGCAGCTACTGCGAGTCCAGCTGCGACTGCTGCTGCTGAGCCACCGCTACTGCCACCTGGGACATGGGCATGATTTAGTGGGTTTAGTGTTTTGCCGTAAAATGAGCTCTCAGTCGTGCTTCCCATCGCAAATTCGTCCATATTTGTGCGGCCAAATGGAGCTAAATTTTTACTAAGTAGCTTTTCTATTACGGTTGCATTATATGGTGCTACGTAGCCTTGTAAAATTTTTGAGGCACTTGTTACATTCCAGCCTTTTACCTGGATGTTGTCTTTTATAGCGATAGGCACGCCCTCGCCTAGTTTTGCAATCTCTAAATTTGCTAGCTGCTCGACATAAGCGCCAAGCTCTTTTTCTTTTATGATCTTTGCCTCAAGCTCGGCTCTTAAATTTTTTATCTCTTCAGCTGAAAATTTTAAAGCTTCTTTCAAAGTTACCACTATTTTTATCCTTTAAATTTATTAACCAAAAATATGCCAAACAAGCTAACAACGACCACCGCAGCGATCGTTGCTATTATGATAGTTGCGCTTACTGGCTCACTTAGCACTTATGACCTCTTCGCATCTTGGGCATAGCGCATCTTCTTTGCTAGCGTTAAATTTCCAGCACCTTGGGCATTTGTGAAGGTTGCTTGCTATGATCTTAAATTTATCACCCTCCAGCTCAAACTCAGCTAACGGCTCGCTATCATCGTAAGCTCTAACTGAGCTTACCATGTAAAGATCAGCCACTTCGCGCTCGTCGTAGCTTGTGATGCTGTGACTTGTGGTCTCTAGGCTTAGCTCTAGGGTTGACTTTATCTTTTTATCCTTTTTAAGAACATCCACGATCTCGTTAAATTTCTCCCTGCTAGCAAAAAGCAGCTCATCTTCAAAACTAAGGTCAAAAATGATCGGCTCATAGACTAGATCAAACGCGTCTTTTGCCTCGCCTTTGATGATCTTTGGAGCATAATCCATCACCTCATCGACGGTGTAAGTAAGCGTTGGAGCGATGAGTGGCAAAAGTGCCTTTGTGATGATCGCCATCGCGCTTTGGGCTGATCTTCTTCTTGGAGCGTCTTTTGCGTCGCAGTAGAGCCTATCTTTACAAACGTCAAGATAGACGCCACTAAGATCGGCTGATAGGAAATTTAAAAGGATGTTAAAGCCCTTTGAAAAGTCGTAATTTCTAAAGCAAGCGCTCGCCTCGTCAAAGACCTTTTTAGCGCGTGCTAATATCCATTTATCAAGAATGTTAAACTCTGTATTTAGGCTCTCAAGGTCATTTACGTTTGCTAGTAAAAAGCGGATCGTGTTGCGGATTTTGCGGTATTGCTCGCTTATTTGCTTTAATATATCTTCGCTTATTTTTAGGTCGCTTGAGTAATCACTCATGCCAACCCAAAGGCGTAAAATTTCCACGCCGTGAGTTTTGGCCACGTCTTGTGGAGCGATGACGTTGCCCTTGCTCTTGCTCATCTTTTCGCCCTTAGCATCGACTGTAAAGCCGTGAGTTAGTATGCTCTCATAAGGTGCGTGAGAATTTATAGCTGTGCTTACTAGAAGCGAGCTTTGAAACCAGCCGCGGTGCTGATCTGAGCCCTCAAGATACATGCTTGCAGGGTATTTGCCAGCGTCGTAGTTGTCGCTTTGCAAGACTGCATGCCATGTCGAGCCACTATCAAACCAAACATCAAGGATGTCCATCACTTTTTCTAAATTTTCAGCCTTGTATTTTGTGCCTTTTGGTAAAAGCTCATCTATACTTAGCGCCCACCACGCATCAGCGCCTTTTTCTTTAAAGATAGCCACGATGTGGTCCAAAATTTCACTATCAAATATAACTTCTTTTGTCGCTTTATCTCTGAAAAATGCGATCGGCACGCCCCAGTCACGCTGACGAGAGATGCACCAGTCTGGGCGATTTTCTATCATAGAGCCTATTCTTTTTATGCCCACACTTGGGTAAAATTTAACCTTTTCAAGCTCTTTTAGCGCTGTTTGTCTAAGCGTTTTTCCACCTAGTTTAGCCTCGTCCATAGCTATAAACCACTGCTTTGTGGCTCTATAAATGACAGGCTTATGCGTTCTCCAACAAAATGGATAAGAGTGCCTAAATTTAGAGACGCTAAGCAAGCTTTTACCAAGTAGCTCTAAAATTTTCTCATTTGCTTTAAAGATGTGCATGCCGACAAACTCGTCTACCACGTCGCTTCTAAATAGTCCGTGATGTTTTAGGCTCTCATCGTAGCAGCCACCATCATCAACTGGCATCAAAATTTCGCTAAAGCCATACTTCAAACATACGTAGTAGTCGTCTTCGCCGTGTCCTGGAGCTGTGTGAACAAGTCCAGTACCACCATCCATCATAACGTGATCGCCTAGTAAAAATCGTGACTTTCTGCCGTTTAGTGGATTTATCGCGTGAGTATTTTCAAGCAGGCTTGATTTAAACTCTTTTTTGATCTCGCCCTTACTTAGACCACTTTGCACAACGCTTTCAAGTAGTGGCTTTGCAAATATCAAATTTTCAGCCGTTAGCACATAAATTTCATCTGGTTTTAGACTTATGGCTTGATTTGCTGGAAGTGTCCAAGGCGTAGTTGTCCAGATGACAGCGCTTGCCTCTTTTACGCCAAGCTTTTCTAGCGCGTCGCCATCAAGCTCAAATGCTACGTAAATAGAGTAGTCCTCTTTCTCCTCATACTCGACTTCAGCTTCAGCTAACGCCGATCTAGCCGCCCAGCTCCAATAAACTGGCTTGCTTCTTTCTATCAAAAGCCCCTTTTTAGCGATCTCGCAAAGTGCTTTGTAGATGTCGGCCTCAAACTCAAATTTCATCGTCATGTATGGATTTTCAAAGTCACCGATGATGCCAAGGCTTTTAAATTCATTGCGCTGAATGTCTATAAATTCTCTCGCGTGCTGCCTGCAAAGCTCCCTGATCTCGACCTTGCTAAGCTCTTTTTTCTTATCGCCAAGCTTTACTTCAACTTGTTGCTCGATCGGCAAGCCGTGGCAGTCCCAGCCTGGCACGTAGTGGACATTTTCGCCGTAAAAATAGTGCGTTTTTGTGATGATATCTTTTAAAATTTTATTTAACGCGTGGCCGATGTGAAGATGGCCGTTTGCATACGGAGGGCCGTCGTGGATGTTGAAGTTTTTAACCGCTTTTTGGCGGTTTTTTTTCATTTTTTCATAAACCTTGCGCTCTTCGTACCATGATTTTAGTCTTTGTGGTTCATTTTGTGGGAGATTTCCGCGCATCGGGAAATTTGTCTCTGGGAGTAAAAGTGTCTCTTTGTAGTCCATTTTTTACCTTGATTTTAAAATTTGCTAATTTTACACCTGTGCTGGTTAAATCACACTGAAAAATAGTATAATGGGGCAAAAAAAGGAGCTTAAAAATGAGACAAAGTATCTTGATAATAGGCGAAGATCTTGAGATAAATAGAGAATTTCTAAACTACATTTTTCAAAGTTACGAGGATCATTTTGGCGAGCTTGGAGTGGTCAGTTTTGCTCCAAAAAACAGCAAAGAGCTACCTTTTATCATCGAAAATTTATCAAAAGATTACGACTTTGTAAGCATTTTTGGCTCAGATGAAAATTTTGCCATCGCCGCAAAGATTGTAGCGACGCTAACTGGGGGCTCTCTCGAGCTAAAAGATAGCACGACACTTGCGCTTAAAGATAGCTTAGACTACTCTAAAAATAGCTTTCTAGCCAGCCTAAATAACGCTCAGATAAATCTCATAAAAGCTAATCCAAATGAAGAGCTAGGCGAGTTTCTCACCGAGTATGAGCCTGATTTTAGTTACTTTCATCTAATGGACATCGACGCTGATAGTGCGAGGATCCTTATGCTGCCACTTGCTAAAACTTACGAGGTTGATATCACTCTTGCGCAGATCCTGCCAAATTTGATACTAGTAAGGGCAAAAAGCAATAAATTTGGTCAGATCGAGAGCTTTTTACAAGGGGTAAAAACGCTATTTTCGCAAAAATTTATCCCACAAAAAGATGTGATCGAATTTATAGCAAAAAAGCTCATGCAAAAGGGACTTAAAATTTCATTTGCCGAGTCTTGCACGGCTGGGCTGGCGGCAGCTAAATTTGCAAGATATGGCGGCATCTCGGCTAGCTTTGATGGCTCGTTAGTAACCTACGCAAACCACATAAAGCACGAGTGGCTGGGCGTTGAGGATGAGATTTTAGATACTTACGGAGCTGTGAGCGAGCCTTGCGTAAAAGCGATGGTAAAAGGCACGCTAAGCACGACAAATGCGGACTTTACGCTTGCTATTAGCGGCATAGCGGGACCAGGTGGTGGCACAGCTAGCAAGCCAGTTGGCACAGTATATGTCGCAGCTGGCGATAGAGACGGTAATATCGAGGTTGAGAGGCTTCTTTTAAAAGGGGAGCGCAACTACGTAAGAGAGCAAAGCGTGCTAAGCGCCTATCTATGTCTACTTCGCCTAAAAAGTGAGATATTTTTTGCTTAAAATTTGTCTTTAAAATCTTGCGTGAAATTTAACTAGCCAAAAATATTTAAAAAAATATTGTTGCTCGCTATTTCCTAGTTACTTACATTTGACACCAAGATATAGCCTGGCGAAATAAAAGCAAGTAACTCGCCTTTGGATACATTGGCGCAAAATTTGGTGGATATACTGATAAAGAAAGTAAAGAAGTTGTCACAAAAGATAGACAAGAGCTCATAAAATACGCGACTATTTTATCTATGTGGATGACCTCATAGACCTTAGCGAAAGTAATATCCCGCAAAATGGCAAGAGCGAGTAGTTGGATAAATTTATAAGCAAGATTAGCAGTGGTGAGTTTAGCTCTTATGCCAAATTTATGCAAGCTTACGGCGCCTCATGCCGTGCAAATTTAGTAAGCCACAAATATATTTTTGAAAGCAGCAACACCAACTTTTTCTAAAATGGTAGCATTTATAAAAAACTAGCCAAGCTGCCATATAAATTTTAAACTCAATATAGCTTCAAACATCCAGAACAAGGTGAATAAAACGAAGATGGTGGCAAACTAGCTGTTAATAAAAAATTTTTACCAAAGCCTCCAAAATAGGCAAAACGCTTGAAGCCAGGAATTTAAGCTAAATTTTTATATTTTTACAAGATAAAACGCTGGCGATCAGCCCATATATCAGCACGCAAAGGCTAACACTTAGCCCAAATACACTAAGAGCAGCGGTCTGGCTAAAAGATAGCGCAAAAAATGAGATAAAGCTCGTTATAAATGCGCAAAATATCCCATAAATTCGCTCTTTTTCGCTAAGACTCTCATTTAGCGCAAATATCATGTAGTCAATCCCCACAGCGCTTGCAAGTATTAGTCCAAAGACACCAAAAATGCTTAAATTTATGCCAAAAACAGCAAAGATAAAGAGCGTAAGAAGCACGCCAAAGATGATGACGCCCATCACAAGTGCCGAGATAAGCGCACTAAAATAAAACCATAGCAGTAAAAACGCGATCACAAGTGCTGCTATTTTTAGCTTTAGAGCAAGCTCTTTTGCCTGAGTTAGGCTCTCATTTAGCGAGTCAGCAAAATTTAGGCTAAAAGCGTTGTAGCGCTTCAGCACCTCATCACTTTGAGCTCCTTTTACAAAGCTGCTCGCGTAAGCCACACTTGCATTTTCATCAAGCATAAATTTCTTAAAATCTTTCATTGATTTTAGAGCTAAAATTTCACTAACTCTAAGCTCTTTTTCGCCCAAAATTTTTAAAATTTCATCCTTTATCTCATCCTTGCTAAAACCAAATTTCTCATAAATCACATAAATTTGCTCATCATCAAGCGCCTTTTTAAAGGCCTCTTTTAGCTCACCCTGCTCGCTTTTACTTAAAAACATATCGCTTAGCGAGCTCTCATCTTTTATCAAATTTCTCTTTTTTAGCTCATCTAAAAGGCTCTTTTCACCTCCCAAAACATCACCTCTTGATCTTGTCACTATCATCGTATTTTGGTTGTTGCCAGTTAGATTTAAGATATAAGAAGAGTCCGCTAGTAGGCTCTTTGGCATATTTGAGTAGTCTTTTACGTTTTCGCTTTTTGATAAATTTTTAAGATCAAAGCCAAGAAAAATAGCTAGCAAAATAAGCGAAAAAGCTAGAAATTTAACTCCCAAATGCCTAGCAACTAGGGCAGAGAGCTTGCAAAATTTAGTTAAAAACGTATCAAAAACCTTTGATCTATAAAATTTCACCCCTTCAAAGACTAAAGGCATAAAAAAGTAGCTAGCTAAAAACGCAGCAACTAGCGCAAACGTTGAAAATAGTGCCACCTCTTTAAGCAGTTTAAGATCAGAAAACGTAAAAGCTAGATAGCCACTAAGCGTGATAAGTAGGCCTAGCAAGAAAATTTTTAGCATATTTTTTATGCTGCCTGCCCTGATTGCTTCACCCTCATTTTTGCTAAGCCAGTGCAAGACGTAGTCAAACATGAGGCCAATAAGGCTTGTGCTTATTAAAATAGTAAGGATATTTAGTTCATTTAGGCAGAGAAAAGTGCCTGCAAATGCCACGCTAAAGCCAAATACAGCGATAAATATCACATAAAAAATTCGCAAATTTCTAAAAGCAAGCATCAAAAATATAGCGGTTAGGCTTAGCGAGACCACACTCATATAAAGGCTCTCGCTCTCATTTTTTTGCTTTGAAAATGCCTGATAGAGGGCACTTGAGTGCACAAAAAGCTCGTTTTGTCCAACTTTAAGCGCTTGTAACTCATTGTAAAATTTTATTAGCCCCTCACTCGAAACTTCCTTTTTTAGCTCGCCTTTTAGCAAGAAAAAGCTATTCTCTGCGTCTTTTACCTCAAGCATAAGATCTGCTAAATTTAATCTCACATTGCCATTTTTTGCGCTAAAACCGCTACTTAGCGAGAAAAAATCATCTTTTACATTTAAAAGTCTAAAGCTAAAGCTATTAAAAATTTCCTCTGCGCGCTTTTTAAAAAAAGCGTTTTTATCGTTCTTTAGAAGCTCTAGATCAGCCCTACTTAAAAGCGCGATCTTTGAGCGGTTGATGTCGTTTTTTATATCATTTAAATTTACGTCAATGTTCACCTCAAAGCTCTTAAAAAGCGAACTTTTAAGAGCTAAGCTTTGCACATTTTTGGCCAGCTCTTTAGAATTTACCAGCACTAAAAAATTTGACGCCATCTCATCTTGCACCTCTTTTAGCACCTTTGCCTCTTTGGCGTCTTTGAAATTTATCAGTGAAAAGATGTCAGTTTGTACGTTTTTTAGGCTCGCAAGCGAATATCCAAGCGAGGCTAAAAAAATAAAGATAAAAGCCAAGATCGTGGCTAGTTTTTTCATTTTAGACTAAACTCATTTATCGTTTTATCGCCGCTTACCTCGTCAAGCTCGATCTTTTTTACCGCCTCATCGCCACTTATCTTTATGGATTTAAAAATTTGTTTAAAGAGTAAATTTTTAGGGCTTAGCTCTATGCTCCACTCTTTTAGGCTGCCACTTGTTTTTATATCAAATTCTTTTCTAAGCTCGTTTTCATCGAGGCTGATAATGGCCAGAAAGAGCTTTTCGTCAAAATTTGCACTCGTCTTTTCAAGCTTGCCATTTTCGTTTTTAAAAATGCCATCTTTATTTATAAAAACCTTTGAGACGACTGGCTCTAGCGTGTCCCAGTAAAGACCACCCTTTTCAAGCCTAAACTCGCCTATGCTTTTTATGTTTTTATTAAAGCCAGCCAGGCTCTTTGTCTGCGTGAAATTTCCGCTTACGCCATCTGTTTTTACTATATTTTTAAGCTCACCCAGCTCATAGCCAAAGCAAGATATAAAAATGGCTAAAAAAAGAGCTATTTTTTTCATAAATTTTCCTTTTTCGTGTAAGCTTTAATCGCCTTTATTAGAGCCTCTGGCATCTCAAAGCAAGTTTGTAAGCTCTTCATATCGATGACAGCTTGCGCGGTATTTGCCTCGCTTAATTTTTCGCCCTTTTCATTTTCTATAAGATAGTGAAATTTCAAAAATGTTTCGCACTCGTTAAGCGTCGTCGTGACCTTGATAGTGTCGTTAAAAAAGGCTGGACGTACGTACTTTACGTCAAGTTTTACGATAGGAAAGGCGTAACCATCTTTTTTCATAGCGATGTAGTTGTACCTTAGCTTGTCAAGTAGTTCGCAGCGTGCCATTTCTAGGTACTTGACATAGTTGCCATGCCACATCACTTCCATGCTATCAACATCAAAAAACGCCACTTTAAATGTGCTAACGTGTGAAATTTTCAAATTTATCTCCAAAAATCAAAAAAATTAAACCACTGCGATGGGTTCTTGCAAGCGTGATCTTCGAGCTGTTTTACATAGCTTTGCACGTATGGCATGACGCTTGCCTTGCGGTCGCGACCTAGTTTTATCTCATCTGCGATATCACTTAGCTCGATACTAAATTTATCGCCATTTTTCACGCACCAAAGCGTGCTCATTTTTACACCCAAAATGCCAGCTAATAAGTATGGGCCGTAGTTAAATTTAGCCATCTTACCAAGAAAACTAACCTCAACAAATTTATCGCCATTTACCGGAGTTCTATCGCCCATTATGCCGATATTTACGCCGTTTTCTACCGCCTCTTTTAGCTCAAGCATAGCTGCTGCATCGAGGTTTTCTACGCTTATTAGCTTGATCTGCCCCTTACTTATCTGCTCTAAAATTTTATAAAAATTTTCATTTCCCTTGCTATAAACCAAGATGATCATACGAAAACTTGGCGATCTAAGCGAAAGTGTCTTGCAAATTTCTACATTTCCTAGGTGGCTTGTTAGCAAAATTCTGCCACGCTTTGATGCCTCAAACTCTTCTTTTATCCACATAAGTTCGTCAATATCTAGCTCATTTTCGAGCACGCCATTTTGCCAAATACGAAATTTATCGCAAATCGCAATACCAAATTCATAAAAATTTCTAAAAACACCAGTAGCTGGTTTTTTACCACTAAATTTCTCTACGTTTTGCAAAAATTCTCTTATATTTTTTCTCTCTATTTTTGAAAAAATATAATAAAAACAAACGACGATCATAACGATAGGTTTTATAAGAAAAATAGGCAAATTCTTGGTTAAAAATAAACTCACCCTTAAGAAAAATTCATTTGATCTTTCGCCTTTTTGCCACCATACGTATTTTTGTCCCCTAAAGGCTTTGCTCAGCAAAAATGGAACCAAACTAAAAAAATATTTTGCATGCATAAGGCTTATTAGCGCGTTATCTTTTAGCATTTTAAAGTGAGAAACTCCACCTTTTTCATATCTTACCTTTAATGGTATCCACTTTAGTCTAATGCCTGCTCTTACGGCATTTACTAGGATCTCCATGTCAAATTCCATCCTATTTGATTTGCTTTGAGATATCGCCCACTCGAGCTCTTTTAGTGGATAAATTCTAAAGCCACACATCGCGTCTTTTATGTCGGTACTTAATGTATTTACCTTGACCCAAAAATTTGTGATCTTTCTACCATAAAATCTCGACTTTGGTGCATCCTCGCCGTAGATGGGGTCAGCTAAGATCATATCATGTGGATACTTTCTACTAAGCTCCAAAAACTCAGCCACTTCACTTATGTCATGCTGAAAGTCAGCGTCGATCTGAAATGCGTGCGTGTAACCATTTTGCAAGGCATGTCTAAAGCCATCTTTTAGCGCAGCTCCTTTGCCGCCATTTTGGGTTCTTGTCAAAATTTCTACACCAAATTCGCTCAAATTTTCTAGTGCTTTTTTTGAAGCTTCGTTTGAGCCATCATCAACTATCAAAATGTGTAGATCATAGCTAGCAAGTGCCTCACAAAGGGCTTTGATCTTTTCTGGATGGTTGTAAAATGGTATGAGAAAGAGCGTCTTCATAAGCCCAGCTTTATCCTGCCAACGCTGCTTCTAGCGCCATTGCAAAATATCTCAAAATAAACCTTCTCATCTTTTTGCGAAATTTCTATACAAAGCTCGTCATTTGGCCTTACAAATTTTAAAAATTTTAGATTCTCCACCACGCACTGATCACCTATTTCTGCGCCAAGCTCTCTTGCAAATTTAAATACAAAATCAAGCTGCACAAAGCCAGGCAATAGTGGTAAATTTGGAAAATGCTCCATAAAAATACCAAGTGCTGGGCTAAGCTTTGTTTTAAATTTATAGACGCCATTTTCGCTACTTTTATCCCAGCTAGGCTCTTCACTCTTTTCTAAAAGCTCTTTAAAATTTGCCTTTAGAAATTTCCCTTGTGCGTTTTTACAAAGCGAGCTAACGATTTTAAAATACCTAACACTATTTTTAAACTCAGGCCTTAAAAGCTCATTTAACCTTGCCACAACGCCCTTTTTACCGCTATTTCTAAAGAGTTTCACACCCTCTTCACTAAGCTCTAAAAGTGCGGCCAGACGCTTAAATTTTGGATGCGTATCACAGTAGCAGTCTTTTAAAAGGCCGCTTTCAAACATCTTATTTTCGATGCTTATTAGATTGACCCTTTTGTCATTTAGCTTAACGATCCTATCGATCCTGCCTTTTAGCGTGAGCCTATTGCCCTTTATCTCAGCCCAGTCGCTAGTTTGGAAAAACTCACACCATGGCGAGCTCACGCTTAGTGCCTCGTCCTCGCTTAAAGCAGCTTTTACCTTGCTAAAAAGCAAAAGCTCATCGCCTAAATTTCTAGCCACTACACCAGTTTCGGTGCTGCCATAGATATCGATAATGCGCGCACTGCTTAGTTTTGCTATGCTAGCTCTTAGCTCACTCTTTAGGGCTGAGCCGGCACAGATGATGTTTTTTAGCCCTGAAATTTCAGCTGCTCTTGGGCTAGAAATTAGCGTTTGAAGCAAAACTGGGCTTGTTATGAAACTTAAATTTTCAAGCTCTAGCTCAAAGATCGCCTCTGGGTAATTTAGCTCCTTGCTAACGGCCTTTGCACCAGAGATGATGGGCAAAAATACCTTAAAAGTAAGGCCAAACATATGCTGATGTGAAACGCTTGAAAAAAATGTATCGTTTTCATTAACTCCAAGTTCTTCTTTTAAAAATAGCCCTTCTTCTATCATCGCACCAAGTCTTTTTGGAATATTTTTGCTCTTTCCAGTCGAGCCTGAAGTTTGAAGAAAAAAAGTAGAATTTAGATTAAATTTTGGCTCCATATTTCTGGCTGGAGCTAAAAAATTCTTGAAATTTTCATCATTGATATTAAATTTATCACTACTAAAAATAGGCTTTGCAAGCAAGATCGGTCTCACGCCGATCGCAAGTGCTCCAAAAAAGGCGACACAAAAGTCAAAAGTTTCGCTCAGATAGATCTCTATCTCACTCACGCCATACTCTTTTAAATTTGCCCCAAAAATACCAACTTGTGAGTATAAATTTTTATCAATATCAACAAATTTAAACTCTTTTAGACTATTTTCAAACTCCATTTTTCCTCTTTAAAATAAAAACTTTGCGATATAAAATTTCTCCAAAAAACAAAAATCCCATCAAAATATAAGAAACAAAGGAGCAGTAAATACTCCAATAAAATTTATTTTCAAAGCACGATAAAATAAATGCTAAAACCGCATTAAATACAAAAAATAAGCACCAAATTTTTGTTAGCCCTCTTGTGTAGCTAACGACCTTTTCATCTATATTTTTCTCTTTTAATCTAGCGATTTTAGTTATAACAGCCTCGCCCTTTAAGCTGTAAAAAAAGACCGCCAAAAAGCCAAGGCTTACGATACTTGGATATAAAAGTGCTAAACTTACGCTTCTAAAAATAGCACAAATGACAAAAAACACCCCAGCCAATAAGCAAGCCTGCCTTTTTCTGCCACTTTCAAAATAGGCTCTAAGCACCCAAAGCACACATAAAACACCAAATATCAAAGTGGCGTTTTCTTGCCAAAAAAATAGCACTAAAGGGTAAGCAATGCTTGCTAAAACTAGTGCTAGGTTTACTATTTTATGCTTCAAATTTCTTTGCTACGGCTTTTACGATATCATCAAGCGTTTTTACGTTTTTAAAATCCTCTGGCATCAGCCTATGTCCGGTTTGACGTTTGATGTAATCAATCATATCAATAGCGTCGATGCTATCAATCTGCAAATCCTCATATATCCTAGTCTCTGGCTTTATCTTGCTCTCATCTATCTCAAAAAGATCAATCAAGGCTTTCTTTAAAATTTCAAAAATTTCTTTTTCACTCATCGTTATTTCCTATTTTCGTAAATGTATTTTGCAAGAGAAGATACGCTAAAAAATATCTCTTTTAGATTTGCACTCTTTGAGTCAAGCACAAGACCATATTTTTTCTGCACCGCAAGCCCAAGTTCTAAAGCATCAACGCTATCAAGCCCAAGACCATCATTAAAAAGTGGCGCATTCTCATCAATATCGCTTGGCTTCATATCCTCTAAATTTAAGCTTGTGATGATCAACTCTTTTATCTCATTAACTAGCTCTTTCACCAAATTCCTCCTTATAAATTTTACTTATCTCATCATGCATTGCTCTAGCCCTCACGGGGCTTGGCCTATCCTTTAAAAACATATCAACATCAAAAATTTTTATCTCTTTAAAATGATATTTTATCTTTTCATCTGGCGTTTTGTACCATGGTTCATTTTTTCTAAGGCTTCTTGGGTGCATATTGATACCGATGCAAACAATCTTTTTAGCGCCTTTTACACCCATGTAAGCTGCTGCCTTATGAAAAATAATTTCATCTTTCGTACGTGTGCCTTCTGGGAAAATTAATAAATTTTCACCGCTTTTTAAAACCTCTACGCTTTTTTGTAAAAATTCCTCGTTATTTGTGTTTGGTATGTAGTTGCAAGCCCTAATAGCTGCAAATAAAAATATATTTTTGCCAAGCTCGCCCTTTACGATGCAGTTTATTCTTTTAAATTTTGAAACCAAAAAGACCACATCAAGAAGCGAAGGGTGGTTTGCTATGACTAAATTTGATCCGCCATTTAGCTCGCTAAGCTCAAATTTATAGTCCAAACACCCACAAATTTTAGTAACTTTTATAAAAAATCCCCAAGAAATTCTAACTAGATCGCGGCATAAATTTTGTATAAATTTAAATTTATTTAGCCCCAAAAGCACCACTGGCACAAGCAGTAAATCTCCGCTTATGCAAATAATCGCAAAAAAGAAAAAAAAAGATCCAGTTCTTAAAATTTTAAGGCTCATAGCTAAAATCCCAAGATGAAGAATAACTACAACTTTGCCAGCTTTTTGATATTTTTGGATCAAAATTTACAATAAAGCTTTTTAATAAATTCCCGCAAATTTCTTTTTCTTTTTTAGCTCTTTTTAGAGTTAAAACTCTCTCATTTTTCGCCTTTGAGACAACAAGAGCGAGCATAAATGACGGCTTTTTCTCATCAAAATAACTCTGCTTTATCGACTCATGATAGGCAAGTATTAGCACCTTTTCATATCCGTCATTTAGTCTTAAAAACGCGGCTTGCAAGGCATCTTCGACTGGACTAAAAGAGGAAATGGCAAGAATTTCATTATGATTTTTAGCTTCTATGCTAAGAAGCGACGAGATAGCGTTATGCACAGAAAGTGAAAACGAAGTAGGCGAAACTGGCTCAGCTTTTGCCAGCGTAGTCTCTAGCTCAAAGCAGCGATTTATCTCTCCTTCATATGAGCTAAAAATAACTGGCATATCAAGCTCGTCAAAACCACTAAGCAAGCTAAAAGCGCACTTTGCAGCACTACTTAGCCTTCTTCTTTGAATTGGTGGAATTTTTGCTAGATCAAATTCTTTTTTGTATCTAGCCAGATCCTCGCCGACATCGCCATAAGCTATCGCATCAAAAAAATCAATTTGAAATTTCATTATTTCGCGATATCACCTTTTAGAGTAACGCCAGACATCAAAGCACCGCTTCCACACTGAAACTGAGTTTTTGAGTTAAATGGTTGTTTTTTGTAGTAGCCAGTTAGATTTACAACCTTTGTGCCACCTTCTTTTAATGCTCTTTCTTGGAAAGTCTTTAAGGCCGAAAGAAGTGCTATTTGGCATGCCTCTTCATCACTTTTATTAAAACCATTTGTCTTTTTATTTGATGTTAGATCTTTTACGATTACCTGTCCGTTATAGCCTGTGCCAAAGCTGATACTTACATTTGGAAGTAAAAAATTTTTAGCTTTTGGGCCATTTAGGAAATCAAGTGAGTGATATTTCACATCATCTCTTGCATTAAGACTTGTAGCAAATGCCAAAATGGCAACTAATGAAACTAATTTTTTCATATTTATCCTTTTTAAAAAATGTTTTTCACTCTTTTAAATATCAAAGATGTATTTACGCCGCCAAATGCAAAGTTATTGCTCATAACAAAGTCCGTCTTTATCGGGGTTGGCTCTTTTAAATAGTTTAGCTTTGCACACTCGGGATCGATCACATTTAAATTTATAGTTGGGAAAAATAGCTCTTCTCTCATCATCATGATAGAGGCGATCGCCTCCAGTCCGCCACAAGCACCAAGCGTATGGCCAAGATAGCTTTTAAGCGAGCTAATGGCGATATCCTCTCCAAAAAGCTCGTTTGTAGCGATACTCTCGGCTATGTCGCCATGCTTTGTCGCAGTCGCATGGGCATTTACGTAACCTATGCTTTTTGGCTCTAAATTTGCATCTCTAAGCGCTAAGCTCATCGCCGCTTTCATCGTAGCGCTTTGTGGTCTAGTGATGTGCGTGCCATCACATGTTGAGCCAAAACCAACGACCTCAGCGTAAATTTTAGCTCCTCTTTTTAATGCACTCTCTTCACTTTCAAGTACCAAAAATCCAGCTCCCTCGCCAAGCACCAAGCCATCTCTATCTTTTTCAAACGGCGTTGGGCTCAAATTTGGCGTGCTATTTTTTACGCTAGTCGCGTAAAGCTTGTCAAAGACGTATGCCTCGCTCACACAAAGCTCTTCAGCCCCACCAGCTAGCATCATATCTATGCTGCCATTTTTTATGCTCTCGTATGCGTAGCCAATGGCGTGCGAACCGCTTGTACATGCCGAAGATGTAGGGATGATGCGCCCTTTTAGCGAGTAAAATAGCGCGATATTTGCCGCTGTAGTGTGAGGCATCATTTTTATGTAGGTATTTGCGTTAAAGCCACTATCCATGTCCAAAACTAGCTTTGCCATATCAAGGATAGAGTCGGTACTGCCAGTACTTGAGCCGCTTGCCACACCCATTCTGCCATCTTGCACACTTGGGTCTAAATTTGACTCATTTAACTCATCACCTTTTAATAATCCAGCATCTTTTAAAGCAAGTCCAGCCGCATGCACACTGTAACACGACACCTTGCCAAGGCTTCTTAGCTGTTTTCTATCCCACTCTTGCGGATATTTGTAGTCTATAATTGGTGCAGCTAGGCGCGTGTTTAGGTCCTTATAGCACTCCCACTCGCTCATGTATCTAACAGCGTTTTTACCCTCAAGAAATTTAGCCCTCATCTCCTCCCAGCTGTTGCCAAAAGCACTGACTGCGCCGATACCTGTGACAAATACACGCATTAGCAAAGTCCTCCATTTACGCCGATAACCTGCCTTGTGATGTAGCTAGCATCACTGCTTAGTAGAAATTTAACCAGCCCTGCCACCTCATCTGCTTCTCCAGCTCTTTTTGCAGGTATGGCCTTTAGCACCTCATATAAAAAGTCGCTATTTAAAATTTCCTCGCTCATATCTGTCTTTATAAGCCCTGGTGCTACGCAGTTTACTGTTATGCCTCTGCTTGCAAGCTCAACTGCAAGGGCTTTGCTAGCTCCTATGATGCCTGCCTTGCTAGCTGAGTAGTTCACCTGACCTCTGTTACCAATAACCCCAGAAACTGAGCTTAAAGTAACGATGCGAGCTGGCTTTCTAGCCCTTATCATGGGCATTAGCGCTGGTCTTAGGACGTTGTAAAAACCATTTAAATTTACATCTATCACGTCAAACCACTCTTCATCGCTCAGCCCCACAAAGGTGTTATCTCTTGTTATGCCAGCGTTTAGCACAACGCCGTAGTAGACGCCATTTGCCTCCATGTCAGCCTCTATGGTCTCTTTAGCTGCAGCGGTATCAGCCACGTCAAATGTCAAAAATTTAGCTCCAAGCTCACTAGCTATCTTTAAAAGCTCATCGCTCTTACTTCTTGCGTGAAGCACCACTTCGTACTCGTTAGCTAAGCGTTTAGCGATGCTAGCTCCTATGCCTCTACTTGATCCAGTTATTAATACTCTCTTACTCACTAAGTGCCTTTTTTACAAATTCTTCATCAGGGCTCATCACGTTTAAAACCGCCCTTGCGCCAAGCTCGCCGTTTACAAAAAGCTCACTGTCATAAACGCCAAATCCACTCTCATCTTGGATCGAGCACTTTGAGATGATCACTATCTCATCGCCCACTTTAAAATACGGCCTAAAAATTTCAAATTTTCTACTGCCAAGCAAAAAGCCAAATATCGCCTTCTCGCCTTTTAGCTCACGCATCTTTGAGTCATAAATACCAAGGCTTTGAGCCATCATTTCAATCGCCTTTTGCATGTAAAATTTTCCATCTTCCAAAAATGGAGTTTGCTCATTTATCACACTTCTTACTTTTATGCTCTCACAAGGGGTAAATTCTAAAATTTCATCGATCAGGGTTATGGCGCTACTGTGCGGTAAATAATCACTTATCATCATCTCACTCTTTTAAATATTATCGCGGCGTTATCTCCACCAAATGCAAAAGATAGCGACATCGCTGTTTTTACGTCAAATTTCGTGCCACTTTTTACTAAATTTATAGCTTCCAAGCTCTCATCATACTCTTCGTCATAAACGTGTGGCGGCAAGGTGCTATTTTCTTGCATACAAAGTATAGCGCAAATGGCGCTCTCGATGGCTCCAGCAGCTCCAAGTGTGTGTCCAATCTGCGGTTTTAACGAGCTAGCATATGCAAAGCCAAGCGTTAAATTTACAGCTTTTGCCTCCATTTTGTCATTTGCTTGCGTGCCAGTGCCATGCAAATTTACATAGTCCACGCCGTCCATGCAAGCTTTTTTTAAAGCTTCTTCTATACAAGAAATTGCCATTTTGGCATTAAAATCAGGCTGAGTCATATGAAAAGCGTCGCAGTTTGAGGCCGAGCCAGCGACAACGACGTTTGAAATTTCATCACGGCTCAGCAAAAACAGTCCAGCTCCCTCGCCTATGTTTATGCCCTCTCTATTTTTAGAAAAGGGTTCGCTTGGTTTTTGACTTAAAATGCTAAGTGAGTTAAAGCCATTTATGGTTAATGTGTTTAAACTATCGACGCCACCGCATATAACCGCATCGCAAATATCGCTTTTTATTAGTCTTTGTGCCTCAATAATCGCCTTAACACCAGAAGTACAGGCAGTTGAAACGCAAAAACTTGGACCTTCTAATCCATAAAATTCGCTCACAAATTCGGTCACATTTGCAAGACAATTTCTGTCTATGCCAAACTTGCTTTTATCAAAAATTTCAGTTTTTATATACTCTTTAAAGGTCCAAAAATTTTCTTCAATTCCACTCGTTGTAGTGCCTAAAATAACACCTACACGGCTTTTGCCAAATTTTTTGATAGCCCTCTTGATCTCATCGTCAAGCTCAAGGAGCGTATTTAAAAGCAAAGCATTAGTTCTTGTTTTAAAGTGTTCTTTTGTATTCTTGGCAAACTCTGGCAGCGCCTTATCAAATTTCGCAACTAAAAATTTATTCTCAAGATGAAACTCACTGCTAAGGCCTAGAAATCTCTTTCCACTTAAAAGCGATCTTAAATTCTCATCACTGCTGCTCCCAGCGGCACTGATAATGGCTGGCTTGCTAACGTAGATCAACACTTTCTACCTCATAATATTGATCATCTATCATAAATTTTTGCTCGCTTTTTTCATCTTTAATCATCTCTAGCACTTTTATAAAAAGTTCATTGTAGGCACTATTTGGTGGCAAAAAACCTAAATTTCTAAAGCTACCTTCTTTTAAAATTCGCCTAGCTTCTGGCGCGCCAAGTGCATTTACAAGGCTAAATTTATACTCGTTCCCGCTATTTTGCACATAAAGCAAAAGTAGACCTTTTGATGAGCTTACCTTAAATGTTTTCAAGTCAAAATCTGCCATCTGCGGTGTATCAAATTTCTTTGCACATCCAAGAGCAAAAAGCGAAATAGCAAGGATTATGACTATTTTTTTTATAAGCAATCTTTACCTTTTAATATTAAAAATTACAAAAGTTTAATAATTATATCTTTGCATTGCTTAAATGCAAGGCAAATAATAAATGAATTATTAATAATTAAGTATTTTTTTGCCATTTCATCGTAGCTGGTAGTACCAAGATCGCTAAACGATAAATTTTTAAGCTTTAAAATTGCCTCTTTTGCAGTATAAATTTCATAAAATTTTTGCATTTTGTCTTTTGCATTTGCTAAAATTTTGCTCTCATCTTTTGTAAAGCAAAAGCTAGCTACTGAGTTAAAATTTCTCTGCTTTAGCTCTTCTACATCGACTCCGATCTTTTCTTTTGAAATGGCTAAAACTGCGATATTTTCTTTATGAGAAAGACAGATTTTACCTCGCATCTTTGCTTTAAATTTTAAGTAGCGAGATATTTTAAATAAGTTTTGTTTTATTAAATTTGGATATTTTTTTACTCTTCTGCGATCTTTTTTATCTAGCATTTTTGAGCTAAATTTCTCACCGCAAAAGCTGATAAGAAGATAAATTTCACCCCTTTTTATAGGCATTTAATCTCTTTTTATAATTTTCATCAAACTCTAATGCTTTTTCAAACTCAGCAGTAAATGCTCTAAGACAATCATTTTTTTGCTGGTTTTCATCGCCAAATGATCTAATACGTGACGCAAAAGTAATCTTATCTTTTCTAAGATCAGCCTCTTTTAGATCAAAGTTTAAATTGCTCATTTTGCTATTTAAGATATGCAAGGCACATTTTCTTGGCCCAAAGATAAAATTTTGTCCGCTTAAGGGCTTTAGGCTTCTTACTAAAATGCCACCATAAAGCGATGGCTCGCTTTTAAAAGATATGTCAAAACCAAAGTTGTGAAAGTAAATCTCTCCTGCCTCGCACTGCCTTTTGTAGGTATTTGCGTCAAAACAAGTATAAATTTCAAGCTCGCTAAATTTATACTCTTTGCCAGAAACAATTAAAACTTTACTTTGCATAAGCTCGCATAAAAAGCTCTGAAATTTCTCGTCAAAAAACTCTTTAAAACCAGCAGTCCCAACTATCTCTTGCTTTATATTTTTATCTAAAATTTTAAAGTTATTTTGTTTGAGCAGATCAAATTTTTCTTTATCAAAATGACTTTGCTCTAAAAATTTACTAAGCACCGCCACCAGATCAAATTTAGCAAAATGGCTTTTAAGTAGCTCGCCAGCTAGCATTTTTGCTCCTAAATTTTTTATATTTTAAAGGATTTGGGTTTTTCAAACTAATCTTTGATGAAATTTTACCAGCTGCCACTTGCCCCACCTCCGCCAAAACCGCCTCCGCCGCCACTAAAACCACCACCTCTTGAACTGCTTGAATGGCCGCTGCCACTGCTATTTGAGTCTGATCTATCTCGTCTGAAGCCACTATATGTATTTTTGCTTTGAGTATTTTTTTTAAAGGCATTTTTTAAAATAATAAAAAATATTACAAACACAATAGCAAAGACAATGAAGTAATTTTGCACGCCAAAAAATTGCTCAAATACCGTAGATGTAAGCCCTGCAAAACACGCACTAAAGCCAATTCGCATAAAAAATTTACCTAAAAAGCCAGAGATAAAACACGAGATCATGCCAGCGAAAAAGGCAACTATTCCAAATGGTATCTCTTCTTCATCGCTCTCGCTTTCAAATTCTTCGCCACTAGCTACTTTTATGATAGCTCTTATGCCATCTATCACGCCACCGCCCATATCGCCTTGCTTAAATTTAGGTATTATCACATCATTTATGATCTGGCTTGATATAGCGTCAGTTAGTACGCCTTCAAGCCCATAACCAACTTCTATACGTACTTTTCTCTCGTTTGGAGCGATTATTAAAAGCACTCCATTACTGCTTTGTTTTTGTCCCAGCTTGTAGCCTCTAGCTATCTCAAGAGAGATCTCTTCTATGCTTTTATTTTCTAGTGATTTAAGCGTCACGATAGCAATTTGCGTCATACTATTTTGCTCGTAATTTTGCACCAAACTTAAAAGCTCAGCTTTCTCATTTTTAGAGAAAATTTGAGCCTCATCATTTATCTGCTCGTTAAAATTTATGGCAAAACAAAAGCAAAATGTAAAAAATAAAAGAGCAAAAATTTTCTTTATCATTTCTCAAATGAAACTTTTGGATTTATCTTCTCATCGTTGCTTATTTCAAGATTTTGTTTTGGCTTTAGCTCAGGATAAAAAGCACTTGCTATAAATTTATTTGGAAAGCTTCTAAGGGCTACGTTATACTCTTTTACAGCTTCAATATAATCATGCATTGCTACGCTTATGCGGTTTTGCGTACCTTCAAGCTGACTCTGAAGAGATAAGAAATTTTGATTTGCTTTTAGCTCTGGATAGTTCTCACTAACTGCCATAAGCCTGCCAAGTGCCAAGCCAAATGAGCTTTGTGCTGTCATAAATTCTTTCATCTTAGCTTCATCGCTAAGACCACTTGCATCAACGCTTACTTGCATGCTCTTGCTTCTAGCATTTGCCACATCTTCAAAAATTTTTTGTTCATGGGCTGCGTAGCCTTTTACAGTTTCAACCAAATTTGGCACAAGCTCAGCTCTTCTTTTATATTGATTTAACACCTGTGACCACTTTGCATTTACATTTTCATCAAGCGCAACAAATGAATTTATATACTTAAAAGCACCAAAAGCAAGTGCAGCAATAACTATAATAACGGCTATTAAATTTTTCATATTTTCTCCTTTAAGGAGCAAATATTAGTAAAACAAGACTTAAAAAATAATGTGAGTTTGAGTTTGAAATGAGTGCGAATTTACGCACTCATTTTGGGGATTAAAGATCAGTATGGATTTTGTCGTCTATTTGGATATGGATAGTTTTGCCATTTATTTGATATATGCTTGAGTAGCCTTTAAATCCAGCAGTATCATAAGAATGATCTTCGGTCCATTTATGAACTAGATCAACTTTTGTGATTTTATTGCCATTAGCATCAACATCACCACCTTTTATCTTAAGCACCGTATCAGGATTATCAGTGATATCAAGGATGTTTTGTGCATTAAATTTGATCTTTGTTTCTCCTTTAAGCTCAAGGTTTTCAAAGCTTTCCACTTTTGAATCAAGATTAGTAATGCCTCTAAGATCAACTATTTGCTTATCAAACACTAAAGTATCATGACCTTCGCCACCTTTCATATCTTTACTTGCGTCAAATTTAACCGTATAGTTTTCAACGCCTATATGAAGTGGTTTATAAGGCTCATAAGATTTAGACTCTAAGCCATCTGAAGTTTTAAGTGAGGCTTTAACATTTAAATCATAGGCTGATCTTGCATTGATATCAAGCTCTTGGTCAAATGTGCCTTTTGCTATATCTGCAGCTGATAGAGTATATGTTGCGGTCTTAGTTAATGCATGGTTGTCTGGATCAGTGTATTTAAACTCTACCGTATCTCCATTTCTGGCATCTTCATTAAGATAAACTTTAACCGAAGTAGATCTTTCACCACTTTCTGAGGTTTTTATATCTTTATTAAACATGATGCCTCTTATAGCATCGATCTCAGCATGTGCCGTATCGCTTACTGTTTTGCTCTCACCAAATGTGTCAGTTAGAGTAACTTCAGCTTTTGTTTCTTTATCAACTGCGATAGTAGCATCAAGTTCAAGTGGATTATCCCTACCTAGTGTAATCGGATGCATAGGATCTGCTATATTTTTTAAAGTAGTTTTACCATTAACGTCTTTTCCTATAACTTCGTAATGATTAGTCGCAGTAGATCCATCAGGATTCGTTATCTTGACATCTATCTTATCACCAGCTACAACACTTCCTGGGATAGAAACATAAACCTTTGAAATTTTACTACCTGACTCATCTCTTGAGATAATGCCATTGTCATTTTTGTCAGCAACTATGCTTACACTTAAACCCGCTTCACTTAAAGGTGCAAGTTTAGCTTTTGCTTCACTACTAGTTGTAGTCTCAGCGCCATTTGTTATAGTAGCTACTGCACTAGTTTCGCGATCTGGAAGCATAGCAACGCCAGGAATTTTTATAGTGTTATTTTCTAGTTCATGTGGAGTATGAGTAGTATCACTATCATCTGTTAATGAAATTTTACCATTAGCAGTTTTTGAAACAGTATAAGTTATAGTTCTAGATCCTGTTGTACCATTAGTTTGAGGCTCTTTTATTGTTACTGCTACCTTATCGCCATTTGTGACATTATGCGGCACCTGAACGCTTATAATTGTCTTTTTTATATCATTGTCCAAAATAGCTTCATCTCTATCTATTACATTGTCTCTACTTGCATTATCTTCAACAAATTCAATCTTTAAATTTTTAGTATCTACTGATTCTAATGTAGCTTTAGCTATTTTTGTTACTCCATTTATAGTAGCTTCAACCACTGCTGGATTATCTTTATCAATATGAACATTAGCAATTTTTAGTTTATTTCCTGGCTCAAGTGCGACAATGCTGCCACCTGCATCTTTTATAGTAACGTTTGTACCATCATTTGAAGCAACGGTATAAGTTTTCTCTGCCCCACCATTTATCTTAACTTTTATAACATCACCACTATTTACAGTGGTTGGGATTTGAAGTATTGCCGAAGTGGTATTTAAATTTCCATCCTTCATGGCTTCATCTCTACTTAGAACTCCGTTTCTATCTTTATCCTCATCAATAAATAGCCTAAAGCCTGTTCCAGAACCGCTACCTTGAGCATCAAGCGTAATATCACTATTTGTCTCAACCTTATCAGCACCAGTATTATCAGTAACCTTGGCATTAATGATAGTCTTATGATCTTCTGTTAAGCCAAGTGTATATTTGACCACCTTATTGCTATCAGCATCATCGGTAATATCAAGCTCTTCACTGCCATTTTTGGCTATCAATTTGCCGTTATTGTCTTTTACTATCTCATATGTCTTGGTCGTTTTATTGTTTGGCGTGTCTTCGTTGTGTGACTCTACTATTAATTTATCACCTAAAACAAAATTTGAAGGAAGCTTGATAGTTGCTATAGTAGTCGCTCCAGTTGCCTCTGTGCTGCCCAAAATACCATCATTATTGGTATCTTTTTCAAAAGTTATCTCCATGTCTTCATGAAGCTTTTCAAGAGTATTATGATTTTGAGCTTCGGCCTTCTTGCCGCCACTTGCATCGGTGGTCTCAGTAGTTACATTGATGGTCTTGCCAGCAATGATCTCTACGCCAGGAATTTCTATCTCATTTTTATCACTTGCAGTTATAGAAGTATGGGTAGAAGTATCTTCTAGCATGATTTTACCGCTTGGATCTCTACCTGTAACCTTATAAGTTTTAGGTGAAGTGCCATTATCTATTTTTACAGTTACCACATCACCAGCTATAACGTTATTTGGCACTTTTACTACTACTGTCGTTTTATGTAGGTCGCCATCCGCGTCCTTGCTCTCTGCTCTCGTTAAAGATACGTTACGGTCAGCGTCCTCTTTGAAATATACCGCCATATCGTTTATATTTGAGATAGTAACCGTGCTTGTATCTTCTGCATGCTGAATACCATCTTTATCTTTTATCTCAGCTGTTACTTTAGTTTCTAGACCAGTCGCTGTTTTAATGCCAGAAATTTTAAAGCTTCTACCATCTGTTTCTGTATCTACTTTATTACCATCGCTATCTTTTACAAAGAACTTACCATTATTATCTTTTCCAATAGTATATTTTATTTCTCTAGCAGTAGCTTCATTTGGATCTTTTATAGTTACAGTTAGTTTATCTCCGCTTACTGCATTTTTAGGAAGCTTTATAGTGACTGTTGTGTTATTAAGATCATGATCACTCATAGCTTGCTCTCTAGTCATACTCTTGGCACCTTTAGCTTCTTCAAAGATAACTTCAGGTTTTTTTACATACTCTAAACTAGCCGATACTTCTGGCTCATTTATAGATGTATGTCTATTTGGATTTAAATTTGTAACTTTGGCCTTAATAGTCGTATCTTCTCCATGCTTTAGTTGGATACCAGAAACATTGATGATATATTGATTATCACTTGCTTTTATAGGCGTTAAAACATTGGAAGTTCCATTTTCTGTTACACTAGTTACGACACCTTTACTATCCATATGTATAGTAAATTCTCTTGTATAAGTTTTAGAAGGATTATTTACAGGATCATCAGGATCAGGTCCAGTAATAGTTAGCGTAAGCTTATCGCCATTATCAATTTTATTTGGCAGAGTAATCCTTGCTGTGGTTTTATTTACTTTATTGTCATCAGTACTTTCTTGTCTTGAAATTTCATGAAGAGTCTTTTCTTCTGGTAATGTCATTTCTAAATTTCTACCAATAGGCATTACACTATCTTGATCTGACTCTTCGCTTTTTCGAACATTGTTTTTATCTACCACATGAACACTAGCTGATGTTCTTACATCTGGAAATATCGGAAGAGATGTATTTACTTTTTGATTATCAATCATCTCTTGTGTAAGAGAAATTTCTTTTGTTGTATTTTGCTTAGTTAGCGGGTCGGTATAAGTTATAACGATCTTATCGCCAATAACTACATCTTTTGGTAAAGTTATCTCTACTGTCGTGCTTCTAAAGTCGTTATCTTGCTTATTTTCATTATCATATAGATAGATATTATCATCTGTATCTTCAGTAAATTTCAAAGTCGGCTTTACATCAAGAGTAGTAGAGTCACTTGCAGTTGCACTTCTCATCGTGTTTGTACTATCTGCTACATAAGCTTCTACTTTTGAAGGCTTCCCGTGCTCGACTTGCATATTATCTATCTTATATCCATTATCTATTATGTTTTGATCAATAGGTACATTTCTAACCTCAGTTGTACCATCAGGCTTTGTCAAAGTCACGTGAAGCACATCTCCAACAATCACATCTTTTACAGTTATAAGCACTGGAGTTTCATTTAATTTGCCATCTTTAGCATTTTCAGTATATGTTAATAGATTATTATCAGGACCATTATCCTCTGTAAATTTAACCTCTGGAGCACTAAAGCCACTTGAAGTTACGCTATCTTCACTTCTACCACTAACATTTCCTTGAAAATTTGTAATAGTTGCATCAACTTTTGAAATTTTGCCAGTCTGTATTGGCGCATCAAACTGATAACCATTACTTATAATAGTTGGAGTGATAGGAATTGTTTTATTTTCAGTATTACCATCTGGCTTAGTTATAGTGATATTTAGTATATCTCCGGCCCTTACTGTGCCATCATTTGGAATTGTAATAAGAACTTTTGACGTATTTAAATTTGTATCACGTGCATGCTCAACCCTGCTTAAAGTACCATCATTATTAAGATCGCTTATAAAAGTTACAAGAGGATCGCTTGGGATTATAGTATCATCTCCACCATTGTATCCGCTTATTGGGCTATCGTATGATGCAAAAGCTCTGTTTGTATCACTTAAACTTCTATATGTTGCATTAATGTTTGAATAGTGGCCACCCTCAGCAAATTTAGCATCACCTAGGCTAACACCATCTCCACCACCAGCAGCAGTGTTTCCACCAGCAGCAGTCTCTTCAAGTTTTGTTAGATCTCCACCATTTAAAATAGCATTTTGCAAATCACTAACATCTGCCAAGCCTTCCGCGCCTATGGTGCTTTGATTTAACGCAAGTGTTTCATTGCCTACAATCGTAATCTCTTTTCCATTATTTGAAACAATTGTTATTTTATCAGCTGCATCACTTGTCTTGATACTCTCCCCCATATAAAGGATGTCACCTACTTTTAGCTCTCTCTCATTTCCGTTTTGATCGATAGCGACCGCCTTGCCACTAATAAATTTTACTACTCCAGCTTCTTTAGCCAAGATTACTCCTTATTATTATTTTTTGTATTATTTAAATTTTTACGTGATTATATACTATCTTTATAAGATATAACTTTATATGAGAAATTTTATCTTTTAAGAAAAAAATATATTAATTAAATATATAAATTCCAAATGTCAATAGTTTGTAAAAAGCGAATTATAAGCTTTTATCAAAAAATAGCTTTTTGATTATCAATATAATTAATTAAGCAAAATATAATATTTTTTATAATAAAAACTTAATTTAAGATATTTTTAATTAGTTTGAAACAACAATATAACCAAAAAAATCATATTTTTTAAAAAATGTGTGATCACTATAAAATTTTTACTTATAAATTTCACAAAAAATCATCAGTCTAAAATCTACAAACTTATAGTTAAGTTTTACTAGGTAAGCAATTTTCTAACGCGAAAAATTTTATATAAAGATATTTAAAAAATAATGTTAAACAATAATAAAATTTATGATTATCTATAAGCAGTGGCGGACAGAGAGGGATTTGAACCCTCGAGCCCCGATTAAGAGCTGCACCCTTAGCAGGGGTGTGGTTTCAGCCACTCACCCATCTGTCCATAAAAAGAAATCGCATTATAATTGAAGGCCGCTGATATCTTGCTTAAATTTACATTTCGTAATTGCAGACTTTAGATAAAAAATCTAAAACAAAAATTTATAAATTTAGTCCTTCCAAAGCCACCATTTTAGCTTGGCTTTGTCTAGGTGCGGCGTATTTACATAGTAGCAAATCATACGATAAAACATATAAAAACGCCTATCGCTACCGCGACCAAACGCCTTTGTGCACTCGAACATCTTGCTATGATCCGCGCCATTTAGTAAAGCGATATCCTTAACCAAGTGCTAGTAGATACGCTTTAGCCGCTCAGCCAACAAGAGGATTTTCTTAAAATCACTCAAATTTAGCTCCTCACTTCGCTTTGATATCATCTTCACGCAACATTTTGTAAAAAAGCTTAGTTAAAAACCACTTCACACAAGTTCAAATTTTAAATTTGTTCCAAAATTCTTTCGCAAATTTCTCTTGGATTTGCATTTTCATAAATCGGCCTGCCAACAACTATAAAATCACTGCCCTCTTGCTTTGCGCTCACTAAGTTTGCTACTCTTTTTTGATCTCCAGCACTCTCGCCAAAAGGCCTAACACCAGGGCAAAGAGTGATAAATTTCTCATTTGTTACATCTTTGATGAGCTTACTTTCAAAAACAGAACATACCATTCCATCAAGCCCTGCTTCAAAACTCATCTGGCTAAATTTTCTAACAGCTCTTGCGATCGTATCGTTATAAACAGTGTCAAATTCGCTTTCACTAAAGCTAGTAAGTGCCGATACTGCGAGCACCAAAGGACGGCTTCCAAGACCAGCTAGCCTATCCATAACTGTCTTCATCGCGCGTTCACCAGCACTAGCATGCACATTTATCATATCTACGCCGATTTTTGAGACGACTTCAGCCGCATCTGCCATCGTATTTGGGATATCATAGAGCTTTAGATCGAGGAAAATTTTAAAATTTCCAAGTCCTTTTAGCTCTTCTATAAATTTTGCTCCGTCCCTAAGATAGCTTCTAAGCCCCACTTTTAGCCAAAGATCAAGCCTTTTTAGCTCGCGAGCAAGGGCTAAATTCTCTTCACGGCTAGCCATATCAAGTGCGACACAGAGCCTCATAGATCGTCCTTTAGCTTATCAAGTACGCCATTTATAAATTTTGGCGCCTGATCACTTCCAAGTTCTTTCGCAAGCTCAATCGCTTCGTTTATGATGACGGCTTTATCAGTTTGGCTAAATTTCATCTCATAAAGCCCAAGTCTAAGAATGGCAAGCTCAGTCGCGCCAACTTTGCTAAAATCGCCGTCTTTTAGATATGGCTTTAAAATTTCATCTAGTTTTTCTTTATTTGCGAGCACCTCTTTAAAAGTCTGCTGCGCCTCACTTTTTCGCTCGTTTCTTATCTTTTTCTCTTCCAGAAATTCCTCTTCAAATGCAGCAGTTACCGGATTTATCTCATTTGAGTAGAGCAGCGAAACGACGGCCTGCCTAACCTGATGACGAGTCGCCATTTTACGCCTCCAAATTTTTATATAAGCTTAGCATCTCGATCACGCCCGTCATCGCCTCAAAGCCCTTGTTTCCGGCCTTTGAGCCCGCTCTCTCGATGGCTTGCTCGATGTTATCGACCGTTAGCACGCCAAAGGTCACCGGTTTGCCGTATTTTAGCGTGACGTTTGCGATACCCTTGGTGGTCTCGGCGCTTACGTAGTCAAAATGAGGCGTAGAGCCGCGGATCACCGCTCCCACACAGCAAACTGCGTCAAATTTACCGCTGGCTAGCGCCTTTTCAAGCGCCATCGGTATCTCAAACGCGCCCGGCACCAAAATGAGGCTCAAATTCGCCTCATCGCCGCCGTGGCGCAAAAACGCGTCCCTCGCACCCTCGACCAGCCTATCGGTGATGATGTGGTTAAATCTCGCGCCCACTATGGCGACCTTTTCGCCGCCTTTTAAAGCCAAATTTCCTTCGATTATTTTCATGATTTCTCCTTTAAATTATCTTTAACATTACCGAGCTTAGCGTTATTAGCGATAGATAAAACGCCTTTTGCGCGCTCATTTTTTCGCCGTTAAAAACCACTCCGACGCCCACGGCTCCGATCGCTCCGATACCGGTCCAAATCGCGTACGCCACCGACATCGCCATCGCCTGCATCGCGTAGCTCAAAAGCCAGAGCGAAAGGGCGAAATTTGCGACCAAAATCAAAAAATTCGCCGCCTTTTTCACGCCGATGCTTTTTTGAAATTTGGTTAGAAAAAACACGCCCAAAACCTCGCAGCACCCGGCCGCTAAAAGAGCTAAAACGTGCATCAAGATTTCAGCCTTTTTAGCCCTAGCACGCCCGCAACTAGCGTCGCTATGAAAAATAGCCGCAAGGGATCGGGCGCCTGGCCGCTTGAGGTGTATTCGCTAACGCTTTCGGCGACCACGATAAAAAACGCTCCAAATCCCACAAATACGGTATATGCGACGCTAACGGGCAAGTATTTCATAGCCTTCATAAACGATACGAAGCTAACGCAGACTAACGCGGCAGTAAGCGCGAATCCTATGGCATTTTGGGCGTGTTTTAGCCCGTACGCCCAGCCGCACTCGGCGACCGCGCCGCCTAGCACCCACAAAAAGCCCTTAGTTTGCATCGCCTAGGGCATCTTTTATCTTAAAAATTTGAGCGATATTTGCGTCTAGCTCGTCCAAATTTAGCATATTCGGCCCGTCACAAAGCGCCTCGCAAGGATTTACGTGCGTCTCGTAAAAAAATCCGTCCACGCCCGTAGCCGCAGCAGCTCGCGCTAGATACGGCACGAATCTCGCGTCACCGCCGCTTTTCTCACCAAGGGCCGATGGCATCTGCACGCTGTGAGTAGCGTCGAAAATCACGGGCGCAAACTCCCTCATCAGCACCAAATTTCTCATATCTACGACTAAATTTCCGTAGCCAAAGGTGCTGCCTCGCTCCGTTAGCCACACGCCGTTTTGTTTAGCAACCTCGTACCCGTCGCCCTTTACGCCGCGCGTTTCTAGCACTTTTTTGACCGAGTGTTTCATCGCAGACGCCGCCAAAAACTGTCCTTTTTTGATATTTACGACCGCTTTTGTTTTAGCCGCAGCTACGAGCAGATCGGTCTGGCGGCACAAAAACGCCGGGATTTGCAGCACGTCGGCCACTTCGCCTACGGGCGCGGCCTGGTAGCTCTCGTGGATATCGGTTAAAATTTTAAAACCGAATTCCTTTTTGACCTTGGCTAAAATTTCGCAACCCTTCTCCAGCCCGGGTCCGCGAAATGAGCTTATGCTTGTGCGATTTGCCTTATCAAAGCTTGATTTGAAATAAAAATCTATCCGCTTATCTTCGTTAAATTTAACTAGCCTTTTTGCCACGTCGAAAACGAGCTGCTCGCTTTCTATGACGCAAGGTCCCGCTATTAGTATCATTTTTTCTCCTTTATTTTTCTTTCACAACTAAAATTCCACTCACTATTACTAGTAAGATGCCTAAAAGTGCCGTTTGATTTGGCAATACATCACCCATAAAATAGCCAATTATAAGCGTAAAAATAACGTCTGCATAGCTAACTGCAGCGATCACTCCAGCCTTTTTACCAACCGCAAATGCCTTTGTCATGTACGACTGAAAAAAATATCCACTAAGTCCCATTAGCAAGATAAAAACAACGTTATACCAGCTTGGCATGCTAAATTTTGAAAATAAAAAATCAAGTGGCTCGTAGGTGAAAAATTCTGCCAACCCCATGCAAATAAGTGGCAAAAACGAGCCCCAAAGCATAAAACTTAACACTATAACATTTGTACCGTAGCTCTTGTTTAGCTCCTTAACGCTCGTGTATGCGATCGCCGCACCAAGGCCACTCCAAACACCGATAATATCAGTCTTGCTTATGCCTAAATTTGGCTGGATAACAAGCAAAATTCCACCAAATCCCAAAAATACAGCAAACCAGCCAAGTGAGCTTAGACGCTCTTTAAAAATAAAAGCTGCAAGGATAGCTGTAAAGATTGGATTTGTCTTTTGAAATGTAAAAGCTGTGGCCAAATTTACATGAGCGACATTATAAAAAAAAGCAAAAAGTGCCACTGTGCCCACAAAGCCACGAAACATTAGCAAAAAAAAGTGTCCACCAGCTTGCTTAAATGGAAATCTATAAATGGCATAAATAACGATAAAAAGGCCTATTAAATTTCTAAAAAATACAACTTCGATAGATGGCATATCTTTGCTAAGATACTTTGCAAATGCGCCAGTAACGGCAAACATAAAGCAAGCAAAAAGCATATAAAAAATGCCAAGATGCGAAATATAAAACCTTTTTAACATCACAAGACCTTTAAATTTAAAGTAGCCATTTTAATGAAAAGTGGCTTAAATTTTGGTTGATTTTTTCTTTTATTTTGGCGCTTTTAAGCAAATTTTTATACTTTATATAAGTCAAAAATTTGTATAATCAGCCATCACGAAAAGGACAAAATTTGCAAAAAGTAATATTAGTAGGCAAGCCAAATGTCGGCAAAAGCTCACTTTTTAACCGCTTAGCTGGTCGTCGTATCGCTATAACAAGCGACGTTAGCGGCACTACAAGAGATACAAATAAAGCCAAGATCGAGGTTGAGGGCAAAGAGTGCATTTTAATCGATAGTGGTGGCCTTGATGATAGTAGCGAGCTTTTTAAAAATGTAAAAGCAAAGACCTTGGCAGAGGCTAGAAATTCAGACGTCATTTTATACATGGTCGATGGCAAAATGATGCCAGATGACGAGGATAGAGCCATTTTTTATGAGCTTAGCAAGCTAAATTTACCAATCGCATTAGTCATTAATAAAATAGACAGCAAAAAAGATGAGCAAAGGGAGTGGGAATTTATAAGCTTTGGCGCGAAAAATTCCTTTGGAATTTCCGTAAGTCACAACACAGGCATAGATGAGCTTAGTATGTGGCTAGCAAAGCATATAGAAGATAAAGTGCAGATAAAGGCCGATACGAGTGAAGATTTTGATGATTTTTTAGAAAATTATAATGACGAGGGCGAGCTAAGCGACGAGATAGACTATGAGAGTAAAAACATTAGAGTTGGCATCATAGGACGTGTAAATGTCGGCAAAAGCTCACTCCTAAATGCTCTTGTAAAAGAGAGTCGCGCCGTCGTTAGCGACGTGGCAGGCACTACGATCGACCCAGTTAATGAAATTTACGAGCATGATGGCAGAGTTTTTGAGTTTGTCGATACTGCTGGTATCAGAAAGCGTGGCAAGATCGAGGGCATCGAGAGATACGCACTAAATAGAACTGAGAAAATTTTAGAAGAGACGGACGTAGCATTACTTGTGCTTGATAGCTCTGAGCCACTAACCGAGCTTGATGAGCGCATCGCTGGCATCGCCTCAAAATTTGAGCTTGGCGTCATCATCGTGCTAAACAAATGGGATAAAAGTAGCGAAGAATTTGACGAGCTTTGCAAAGAGATAAAGGATAGGTTTAAATTCTTAGCATACGCGCCGATCATCAGCGTCTCGGCACTTGGTGGCAAAAGAGTGCATAAAATTTATCCACTCATAGTTGAAATTTACAAAAACTACACACAAAAAATCCAAACTTCAAAGCTAAATGAAGTGATCGGCGAAGCGACCAAAGCTCACCCACTGCCACGAGATAAAGGCAGAGTCGTGAAAATCTACTACGCAGTGCAGTTTAAGACAGCACCCATCATGATAGCGCTCATAATGAACCGCCCAAAATGCCTGCACTTTAGCTACAAACGCTATTTAACAAATAAGCTTAGAGAGAGCTTTAATCTAACTGGCGTGCCTATCGTGCTAATCCCTAAAAAACGTGGAGAGAGCGATGAAAACAAAGAACAATAATATCGTTTTGATAGGATTTATGGGCGTTGGCAAGGGCACGACTGCAAGGGCGCTAAGCAAGGCACTAAAGACGATGAATCTTGACTGCGACGACCTGCTAGAGAGCTCACAAAATATGAAGATAAAAGCTATCTTTGAAGAGTATGGGGAGGAGCATTTTAGGCAGCTTGAAAAAGATCTGGCTAAATTTCTAGCAACAAATGTCAAAAATGCAATCATCTCAACTGGCGGAGGCTTTGCAAAGGTTAAAAATTTAAATAAGATCGGCACCGTGATCTATCTAAAAGCTAGTTTTGACGCGATCATGCAAAGGCTAAAAAATAGCAAAAATAGCGAGAAAAAGCTTGCCAAACGTCCACTTTTAAGTGATCTAAAAAGAGCTGAGGCATTGCATCTGGAGCGAGAGGAGCTTTATGAGAAAAAGGCTGATTACATCGTTGAAGTCGAGGGTAAAACTCCAAAGCAGATCGTAAAAGAGATAAGGATGCTTTTAAAAATTTAGTTGCAAAGTGGCTAGAGTGCTGCTTGCAACGATAAATTTTAAGATCAGGCTAGATGGCTATCTAGTGTGGTGTTAAAATTTGAAATATTTGAGCTAAATTTAACGTTTTGTAGTTAGAAATTTTAGCGAAGTATCGTAAGATGATTTTTTTGCTTCACTTTGTTCGCAACGCTAAAGCGACGAGAGTTGTGTAGTAAAAATTTAAGATTAAGCTGGACTATAAAGTCTAACGTGATGTTAAAATTTAAAAGCTTTTGGCAAAGATTTTTTGTTTAGGCGAGGCAAAATTTTATTTTTTAGCGAAGGCTAGACGCATGGTCTACCAGTTAAATTTTAAGATTAGATTAGATACAAAAACTCTAATGTAACGTTAAAATTTAAAAAGTATTTTTGGCGAAGTATCGTGAGATGATTTTGATAGTTGTGTAGAAATTTTAAGCCGAGGCTAGACACATAGTCTGCCGAAAGCTTAAAATTTCAAATCTCTATCAAAAGCGCTCACGAGAAAAAGCTAAAATTTGAAAGGATAAGATGAGAGTATTAACCGGCCTCCAACCCTCCGGCAAACTACACCTTGGCAACTACTTTGCCTCGATAAAGCAGATGGTTGATATGCAAGAGCAAAATGAGATGTTTATGTTTATAGCAAACTATCACGCGATGACGAGCCTTAGCGAGGCCAAAGCCCTAAAACAAAACACTTTTGAGGCTGCGTGTGCGTTTTTAGCACTTGGGATCGATCCAAATAAAAGCATATTTTGGGTGCAAAGTGACGTTAAAGACGTGCTTGAGCTTTACTGGGTGCTAAGCCAGCACACGCCTATGGGCCTACTTGAGCGCGCGCATAGTTACAAAGATAAAGTCGCAAAAGGTCTTAGCTCGCACCACGGACTCTTTAGCTATCCAGTTTTGATGGCAGCTGACATTTTGCTTTATAATGCGCAGGTCGTACCCGTGGGTAAAGACCAGATCCAGCACGTAGAGATCGCACGTGATATCGCGATAAAATTTAATAACGAACATGGAGAAATTTTTACATTACCTGAGGCGAAGATCGATGAAAATGTCGCCACCGTACCTGGCACAAACGGTGAAAAGATGAGCAAAAGCTATGGCAATACAATCGACATCTTTGCCGATGCTAAAACGCTTAAAAAGCAAATTTCTAGCATCGTGACTGATGGCACACCGCTTGAAGAGCCAAAACAGTGGCAAAACTGCAACGTCTATAATATCGCCAAACTTTTTTTAGACGAGAGTGGACAAAAAGAGCTTCAAGCTAGATATGAGCGTGGTGGCGAGGGTCACGGGCACTTTAAAGCTTATCTAAATGAGCTTATTTGGGGCTATTTTAAAGATGCGAGAGAGAAATTTGAGCATTATCAAAATAATCCTGGCGAAGTGTCTGAAATTTTAGAAATAGGAGCCAAAAAGGCAAGTAATGTTGCTCAAACAACAATAAAAAAAGTTCGTGAAGCAGTCGGAATTTATTAATAAAGGAAAAATATGCAAAATTTATATCCATACGCACAGATAGTTCATCTTTTTTGTGCAATCATCTTTGTTGGTTACCTCTTTTTTGATGTAATCATTTTTAAGGCAGCTTGTAAAAAAATGCCACCTGAGCTTGCTCAAAAGGCAAAACAAGCTATCGGTTCAGTTGCTATTAAGATAATGCCACTTTGCATCTTGCTTTTGGTATTAACTGGAGGCATGATGATGAGTAACTGGGTCGGATCAAAGGCTGGAGGCTACTTTGAGACAAATTTACAAATCATTTTTATGATCAAATTTTTCTTAGCAATGCTAATCGTAGCTGCGGTTATAACAAATTTGAGCTGCAAATTTATATTTAAACGCCCTAGCCCACTTGGCAACATTCACCCATTTGCGCTAACAGCGGCAGTTTTTATCGTACTTTTTGCAAAAGTTATGTTTATGGTTTAAGGATATAGGATGATAAATTTAAAACTACTCGAGACAAATTACGATGAATTTGTAAAAAAACTTGAGGGAAAAAATGTAAAAGCTGGGCTACTTGACGAGCTTTTACAAACTTTTAATGAGCTAAAGCAAAAGCGCAAAGCACTTGAAAATTTCCAAGCGATCCAAAATGCAAAGAGCAAAGAGCTTGGCATAAAGGCAAGAGCCGGTGAAGACGTGAGTGAGCTTAAAAATGAGCTAAATTTAAACAAAGCTGCACTTGCTGACGCTGATGAGATCGTTAAACAATATGAAGAAAAGCTTGAGCAAATTTCATTTAACGTGCCAAATATCACCGATGATGACGTGCCATTTGGTAAGGACGAGGACAATAATGTCTGCATAAAAACGGTGCTTGAGCCAACTAAATTTAGCTTTACGCCAAAAGAGCACTGGGAGCTAGGTGAGAGCCTTGGTTGGCTTGACTTTGAAAGGGGCGCAAAGCTCTCAGGATCTCGCTTTACCGTGCTTCGTGGCATGGGAGCAAGGCTTAGTAGAGCGCTCGTTAATTATATGATCGACTTTAACAGCGCGCGTGGCTTTGAGCTTGTAAATGTCCCTTATCTAGTAAGCTCAAACACGCTTTTTGGTACTGGTCAGCTACCTAAATTTGAAGAGGATCTTTACAAAGTGCGCGACGAGGATCTCTACCTCATCCCAACCAGCGAAGTGCCTGTGACAAATTTATACAATGACACGATCATTGAAGCTGAGCAGCTTCCTATAAAGATGACTTGCTACTCAGCATGCTTCCGCCAAGAGGCAGGCTCAGCAGGACGTGATACGAGGGGTATGATCCGTCAGCACCAGTTTGAAAAAGTAGAACTTGTAAGCATCACAAAGCCTAATCAAAGCGAAGACGTGCTAAATGAGATGGTAGCGTGCGCGAGCGATCTACTAACTAGTCTTGGACTTCCTCACCGCCATATGCTTCTTTGCAGTGGTGACCTTGGCTTTAGCGCGGCAAAGACGATAGACCTTGAGGTTTGGTTGCCTGGTCAAGGTAAATATAGAGAGATTAGCTCTATTTCCAATACTCGTGATTTTCAAGCAAGGCGTGCAAAAATTCGCTTTAAAGATGGCAAGAAAAATATGCTTGTAAATACGCTAAATGGCTCGAGTCTAGCTGTGGGTAGGACGCTTATTGCCATCATGGAAAACTATCAAAAAGCAGATGGCACTATCGAAATTCCAGAAGTTCTTAAGAGGTATATGTAGTGGCTGAAGAAGAGGTTGTAGTTTTAAAACCACCTGGCGAGCAAGCAGAGCAAGCGCCTGAAGAGGCAAAAGCCGAGGCACCTGAAGAGATCGTCTCACTTGAGAGTATCGCAAGTGAGGGTGTTCTACAAGATGAGAGCATCCCAGAGCCAATCCCTGTAAAAAAGAGCAATAAAAAGCTCTTTATAATAGCAGGCGTGGTCGCTCTAGTACTTATCATCTTGATAGTGGTTTTGCTAGTTATCTTACTAAAGAAAGACAAAAAAGAGAACATAGATACTGCAAGTATCGTAAAAAATATAGAAAACAACTACCAAACGCAAAATTTTGGCGCTTCAAAGATCGATGAAATGATAAATAAGGCCAATCAGCTTTATGAGCGTGGCAATAAATTTGAGGCTCTAAAAATTTATGAAAACATAGCTGTTTATAACCAGTCTCTCTCAAACTACAACCTCGGTGTTTCGCAGATGAAACAAGAAAGATGTGATGAGGCGATCGTATCTTTTAATAAAGCAATAACTGATAGAGAAAACACGGCGGTTAGTGCCATAAACGCTGCTGTTTGCTCGCTTGAGCTAAATAACACCAAAAATTTTAACTACTATATAGGACTTGCTGACTCATTTTTGCAGTATGAAAACAACTCGCCACTTTATAGCTATTACTACGCGCTTATAAACTATTATAAAGGCAACTATTACGAGGCGCTTCAAGCACTTTCTCATCCAAATACTGCAGATTATAAAAACGAATATGCGTATTTAAGTGCAAAGATTTTATCACTTCTTGGAGATGATGAGAGAGCAATAGCTAAGCTTGAGAGCCAAAAGGCGTTTAAGGCCGACTTCACGCTAGCACAGCTCTATGCAAGACTTGGCAAATACGATAAAGCAAGGGATTATCTAACAAAAGCTTCTAAAAATACGCCAAATATCGATCTTATCAAGATGACTGAGGCGCTAATTGATCTAAAAACTGCTGACTACGGCGATGCGGCTGCATTTATCAAAGATGTTTACGACTACAATGCTTCTTTGCCAAGCAAAATTTACAAGATAAAAACGATACTAAAGCCTGATCTTTTTGATGTCAGCCTAGCTCAGGCACACTTTAGTGATGATATGTTTTTTGATAGAACAAGGCGCTATGAGACCCTTTTTTACTTCGCACCTTACAAGGTCTTTGATGCAAAACAGAGCATCGAGCAGATAAGAAAAGGCGGCGTTAGCGTCTTTTTAGACGATACATCAGCAGCAAACGACTATCTTAGCCAAAGTGCAGCTGTTTCAAAAGTAAATGCAAAACTTAGTGAAGCTATTGCAAAAGCACTAAGCTACCGCTTAAAAGAAGCAAATAAAGAGTTTGAAGAGCTAGCCAGCACTTACCCAAATCACTCTATCTTACAATACAACCTTGCTCTAAGCTACGCTCAGCTTGGAAATTTTAGCCTTGCAGCAAAGCACTTCATAGCAAGCTATCATCAAGATGTAAATAACCATCTTGCAGGTATTTTTGGGGCGATCTGTCTAGATATAAATAGAAATTTAAACCCAAAACTCATTGAAGAGATCGGCGAAAATTTAGAAAACGATAAGAGTTTAAAGCCTGTAAATTTATATGCCTCGCTTCTAAGCCTGGTTAGCGGCAACCAAAGTGCGATGATAAGATGGCTTGAAGAGCCAAAAGAGCAGACAATGCTAAATTTAGCCTTTGATATCATCATCGCAAAAATAACAAACAATGATGAGCTAATGGTAAAAAAAGCTGATGAGCTACTAAAAATTTTGCCAAATGATATTATTGCAAATATCTTAAATTTTATCTCGAAAAACAAAGAGCAAAATGTCAAAGAGTATGCAAAAGCGATACAGATTCACTTTAATGGTAAGCAGCTTGATTCAAACGCTTTCTATCACGGCGCTGATATCATCAAAAAGCAATACATCAAGCTACTTCAAATTTCAGGCTTACTTACAAGAGAGCGTGATAAGTTAAGAGCTGAGCTAAAAAATGCTCCAAAGAATATAAATTTAATCCAAACTCTAGCCTATGTCGATATCTTTACAAACGACTTTGATGAGAGCTATAAACTTTACAATCAAGCGATCGATGAGTTTAAGGCAAATGACGCTAGCACATTATTTTTAGCATCTGTGGCTGCAACAGGAGCTGGAAAAGTATCAAACGCGATCGTACTTTTAGAGCTAACAAAACTAAATGATGCTAGTGCTATCGAAAATAGAATAGCTCTTGGCCTAATGTATCAGCAGATAGATAATATAAAAGCAGCTCTTATACAATACAGCAAAATAGGAAATGTTGAGTATGAAAGCGAATTTTACGACTTTGAGATAGATAATGACTGATAAAAACTAGGTCTTTATGCGTCTAGTTTTAATTATTTTAAATACTAAGCAATATCTAAAATTTCAAGATTTATTTGATCTAAGACTTCACTAAATTTATAGATCATATCGCCGCATTTATACTCAATACTCTTGCAGCTCTTTTTATTTTTTTGAGATAAAATTTTCTCCATCATACTGGGAAGCTCTTTTTGTAAAAGTAGTTTATAAGACATCCCCATTCCGTGCGTTAGGGACTTTATAAATTTACCATCAACCTCACTCTCATCTTTTATCATATGTAGTGTTGCGTTAAATTTAAGTTTCTTAAGAGCCTCGTAAAGCTCGATTTTATCCTTTGCTGGAGCTATTTCTTTATCACAAATACAGTGATAGCTCACGTAAATTGGCTTTTTATAGCCGCTTTGAACATTTAAATGATCTAAATTTAGGATGCTTCTTATCTCTTCTCTTGCGTCAATAAAATAGTATGGTGATTTTTCATTAAGCGTCCAGTAGGTCTTATCAAAAAAATAAAGATATAAATTTTGATACAAAGTGTCAGTGCCAAAACAAAAATAGTTAGTAAAATTTATCTCTTTACCAAAGCCAATAAGACGCCATAAAAATATGGCATAAGAGCTATTATCTATCACGGCATCAACTAGCCATGGAGCGATCTTAGCACACATATGTGCCAGATATCCACCATGTGAGCTGCCTACCATTATCACTGGCAGATGTTCAAATTTGGCATTATTTATATATTTTTTTGTATAAAGCACAGCATTTAGCACATCCATTGCTTGCATAACGCCAAAATTTTGATATTCATTTTTTGTTGGCACCATCGTAATGCTAGCATTTAGTCTAAAATCAGCCGGCAAAATACCTCTCTCTTTTCGAATAGTAATCTCTTTGCTAAGAAATTTAAGCAGCAAATCAACCTTCTCGTGGCAGTCGATACTTTTTAGATCAATTGGTAAATTTATACCTATGCTTGATAGTTCTCTTGTTAAGATTTCGCGATCTATATCATCAAGTCCAAATTTCGCCCCAAGCTGTGGGCGGTTGCCTATGCAGTGATAATCCACACTAATGCATACAACATCATAAGTCTCTGCCATAGTCCGAATAAGATTAGCTCTATATCCAAGGTCAGAGTCTTCTCCAAGCCCAGGGATAATAACCAAAAGAGCTTTTGCATCCTTGGCATTGTCATAACAGGAATAAAAGGAGAGAAGAGAGCTTCTTTTTATACCAAGTTCAATATCATCACAAGATGAAATTTCATAGCTTCCATCAACTAGCATTTAAATCCTTTTAAATTTACTAATTTCTCCTATTTTTGCGAGACGTTATAAAAAAAGCTAACGATCTGTTTTGCTAGGCGTTCTTTAAAAAATGGCCAAATGTAGCTTGGCGAATAGACATTGCCAGCTTGCATAAGCGAGATATTTGTCGCCTTTTCGCCACCATTTTTTGGACGCACTAGCACGCTTACTTGCATGTGATAAGTATAACTATTCGTGCTAAAGTCATCATCATCGTAATAGCCAAATGGGAAAAACATCGAGTAGCCAAAGCCAAAGCTTGGTCTGCCAAAGCCATATCCCATTCCCATTGAAAATCTAGGATCTCTTTTGATTATCCTAGAAAAGCTTTGCACATCGCCAAGGATGATGAAGTCGGCATTTTTGATATTTGGTTCGTTTCTAAAGCCAGCCTTTGCAAACTCGCTTAAAATTTCAGCATTTACATCTTGCCCAGTCGCACTATTTTTAAAATTTACATAGACGCTTTTATTTGCTTCATTAAGCGTAAAAAAGATCGGATCGCTCGTTTTAACCGAGATATTTGGAGTGCTACTAGCACATCCAACAAAAAATACTGCCAAGACAAATAAAAAGAAATTTTTCATATTCACTCCTACAAGAGCGATCTTATAGCACTTTCAAGTACACTTTTTGGTGTAAGACCGATAAATTTTGATCGCATCTTACCATCTTTATCAAAAAAATAGATAACTGGCACGCCCATGACGCCACCAACTGCCTTGCTAAAGTAATCAACTGAAACCTTGTCGCTCGTAGTTTTAAATGTAATGTTGTGCTCTTTTAAAAGCTCAATATCTTTATCAAAACCCTTGCTAGGCCCCAAAATTCCAATGAATTGAACCTCTTTACCATACTCTTTTTCAAGTGTATTTAGATCAGGTATAGCAGCCTTGCACACTCCGCAGTCCGTACCAAAGAAAAATAGCATATATGGCTTATCGTCTATCTTTAGCCTCTTTTCCGTTGGAAAAAACTGCGTATCAATACCGCTTGAGTCATTTAGAGTGATATGATGCTTCTCATACTGCTTGACGCAGCCCATAACTAGGGCTGAGACTAGACATAAAAATAAAATTTTATATCTCATTTGGCACCTTTGGGTTTTCAATAGTGCGAATTTTCTCTAGCTTACCATGTCTTAGATAGACGATCTTATCGCCATACTCGCCAAGATCAGGGTTGTGAGTTACTAGAAGTATCGTCTTGCCATCTTTTCTTAGCTTGCAAAATAGATCAAGTATAACTCTTTCATTTGCTTCATCAAGGTTACCAGTTGGCTCATCTGCTATTAAAATTTCAGGATCGTTTATGAGTGATCGAGCGATACAAAGGCGTTGTTGCTCGCCACCACTTAGCTGACTTGGTCTGTGTGTTAGCCTGTGAGAAAGGCCAACTGCCTCAAGTGCCTTTTTAGCGTCCTCTTCATCAACTGAGCTGTGATAGTACTGAGCGATCATCACATTTTCAAGTGCGCTAAGATATGGCACTAAGTGAAACTGCTGAAAAATAAGACCGATCTTTTCACGTCTAAATTTAAGTGTATCGTCAGCATTTAGATTGCTCGCATCATCGCCACCAAGCATATAAGTGCCACTACTTGGAGTATCCATTAGAGAAAGGATATTTACAAGCGTACTCTTACCACTACCACTTGGCCCCATGACGCTGACCCACTCACCTTTTTTAACCTCAAAATTTATATCATCAAGTGCTTTAACATCGCCAAAAATTTTACAAATATTTTTTAATTCTAGTGCATTTTGCATATCATTCTCCTCTTAATGTATCTGCCATTTTATTATTAAGTGCCCGTTTGATCGGATAAAATGCTGCGATCGCTGCAAATAAAAGCGATATTATCACAGCTACTGGGATGCTTAAAATTCTAAAATCAATACTAGAATCAAATATCGCATAACCTAAAATTTGAGCTAGTAAATATCCTAAAAATGCACCAACTAATGCTGAGATGAGCGCTGTCACAAATGTCTCAAAGCCAAATAGCTTTAATACATCTTTTTTGCTTGCACCTATGGCTCTTAGAAGTGCGATCTCCTTTGAGCGAGAGAGCAAGATAGCACTAAGCGTTGTGTTTACGCACATTGAAGTAATGAGCAAAATAACAAGGCTAACAAGTGCCATTAATAGCTTTATTTTCTCCAAAATATAGCCCTCAGACTTTGAGACCTTTGCCACTGGTTTTGCAGCTATTTCATCATTGCTTATAGTCTTTGCAAGCGATGTTATCTCGTCAAAGTTACCAAGCACAACAGCTTCAGCATAGTTTATTTTGCCAGCTTTATTTGAAATTTTTTGAGCCAAAGATAGTGACGTGATCAAAAGTGCATCCTCTTTATCGCCGCTTGCGACTACGCCTTTTATCTTTACATTTATGCTCTCATTTGAGCCAATGGCGCGAATTTCTATATCATCGCCTGCTTTAAAGCCAGCCTGACGAGCTAGATCGACGCCTATTAGCACATTTTTATCGTCAAAATCAACATTTATCATCGTTCCATCTCTAACATCTAAAAATGGTTTAACTTTTTTTAGATTGCTAAATTTTGTTCCCATGATGATAGCATTTGTCGGGCCGATATTTGCCTGAGCAAAGAGATAACCGCTCTCACCAAGAAGCTTGTCTTTTGGCACTTTAGCGATCATTTCATTGTAAGTTTTTTCGCTCATATCATCACTTGTCGCCATATCTTTTGGAGCAAAGATCATATTTGCACCATAAGTTTTTAGCTCACGTGAGACTTTAGAGTCGATGTCTAGATAGACATTAACAAACGCAGCACACACGCATGCTCCAAGCAAGATAGAGATCACGATGACCATGACTCTTGATGAGCCATTTTTTAAACTTTTATAAATTGTATTGTAAAAGAATTTGCTATTTGCGGTCATATAGCACCTCCGCAGGTAGTAAATTTATGACGTTTCTCATTGGCATTAGCGAGCCAACGACTGAGATAAGCAGGGCAAATGCCACGCTTATTGGCAGCACTATCCAAGCTATGCCTATGCCGTGAGAGAAGATGATGTAAGACATCACGTAGCTTAGTGCGTATCCTAAAAATGCTCCCGTGATGCCTGCAAAAAAGGCAACCACAAGGCTTTCGCTAGCAAAAAGGGCGTAAATTTCAAAGTTGCTAGCGCCTATGGCTTTTAAAAGACCGATCTCTTTTTTACGGCGGTAAATTTCACTTGTCATTAGCGATGTTATACCGATGGCTGAGACCACAAGAGCGATGATACTAACAATACCCATTAGGCTTTGGATTTTCTTTACTATGTTACTCTCTGCATCGCTTACTTGAAGGCTTGCCTTTGCGCTAACGTTTGGTAAATTTTCTTCTATCTGAAATGCGATCGAGCCAGCATAGGCTGAGCAGTACCATTTGTCGTACTCTGCACTATCAAGGTTGTCTAAATTTCTTCTTGCTTTTAACGATAGGTCATTTTCTGGGATTGTCATAGCTGAGACTTCAGCCTTTGTATATGAGCCAGCGTGACCTGAAAGATCTCCAGCAAGCTTTAGTGAGCCAACTAGCTTATGCGTCTCGTCACTAGCTCCTTTTAAAATTCCAACTATTTTAACCTCTCTTACGCCGTTTTTGCCAGTAAGGCTAAGCTTGTCGCCAACCTTTAAATTTTTAGCCTTAGAAAGTTCTTCGCCAACTAAAATTTCATCCATGCTTTCATCTTTTGGCCAAACACCCTCAACGCCCCAAAATCCATACAAGCTCTTAACGCCTGTGCTAAATTCTGGCTCATCTTTTAGACCAATATTTTTATCAAAATAGGTTCCTTCAAAGGCAAATTCAATTCCTTTTTCATCTTTAACCTTTGCTTCTAAAAATGGCGCAAAAGCAACGATATTGTTTCTCCAAAAGATCTCTTTTATCTTATAAATATCAGCTTCTGGAAGTAAATTTTGTGATTTTAGTGGAGTGAAATTTTTACCCTCGATCTCGATACTTAAGCTCTCACCTCGTGGCAAAACAACGATATTTGAGCCATATCCTCTAAGCTCAGTTGCTACTTGATCGCCGATTTTTAGCGTGATATTTAGCATGCAAGCTATCAAAAGAGCAGCTAGTAGTATAGTGATAAAGGCCATCGTCTTTTGCACCTTTGAGCCCGTGATCGAGCTTTTTATCATTCTTAGTTGCATATTTTTCATTTTAACGTTCCATTTGTTTCTACATATTTTTCTGGATTTGCTTCAAATTTCGCTTGAGTTTCGTTATTTTCAAAGAAATATGTGCGTCCATAGTATAAATATGATCTTGACTCAAGGTTGCTCACCTTTTTGCGACTAACTGGGTCAAGCACCATTTTTTCGACAACCTTACTAAAGAAATTTGCTCCATCTGTAATAGTTTTATAATCAACTATAATATTTTTGCCATCGAAGATAAATGGCATTGGTATCGGATTGCAACCACCCTCTTTGCCAACTGATGGCAAAAAAATTCTAACATTACAAGAGATACAAATAAGGTCATTTCCTCTCTTTATATAGCCCATATCACCGCAAATCATACAAGAGTCAAAGACGATGACAGGCGAGATGCGGTCACTAAAGCGGTTTAGCAAGAAAAATCTTATCTGCTTACCCTCATCTGTAATATAAGCAAATCTGTGAAGTTCATTATCTTTTAGCATATCAACATCAAATATAAATTTATCTCCCACTGGCTCAACCAAGACTGGCTCTGAAATTTCAGGTGGACGAGATGCGTAAAGATCATAATAGAGCGAAAATCCAAGTGCTATCAAAATACTACAAAATGCAAATTTTGCATTATCAGAAATATTTTCTCTAATGGCTTTTGTAAAACGGTATTTGATAGAACCAAATTTATTTTTATCAATACTTTTTGGCATAAAGAAAAGTGCGGTGATACATAAAAGTAAGATCACAAAGATATAAAAATAAGTACCAAATTCTGATACGTAAATACCTTTTGCACTAACAGATAGAATCTGAGAGTTTAACTCACTACTTATCTTTAAAGCCCCAGCACGCAAAAGCTCAAGTGCTGTCTGAGAGCTCCTATCGATTAGCAAGAAAACTAAAGTAATAAGGGCTAAAATTTTAGCTATTAATGGAGAAATGCTAGATTTTAAATTCGAAATAAAAAAGAATAAAAATACGAGCAAGATCATTGCAAATATCATTAGAAAGAAGCTAATGACCGAAAGCGTATCTAGTAGCTCACCACCAAATAGCGGGAATAACACACTGCTTGAACTATAGCCAAAGCCAAAGCCGATGCCTAAAATAAAAAACGTTACAATTTTTGCTATCTTAAGCTCAAGAAATATCCATAAAATGCTAATTAGTAGAAAAACTAGCGTCACTGAATCAATGAAAATTTTAAACTGATCATCTATAAGTGCATGACGAACGACTTTAAAGATAAATACGCCAGCTACGACTCCAAAAAGTGACGGTAAAAAGAGTGTTTTTAAACTTTTATCCTTGTTATTTAAGGCAGCAAAAAGCGTAAATCCAAGGAGGGCTAAAAAGACCTGATAGAAATAAATTGACATAACTAAACCCTATGAGAATTTTTAAAAGGGGCGAGAACGCCCCTGGTGATTATTTAACAGGACCACCTGTCCATTGAAATTTATAAGTTGTTGTGAAAGGCTCAAACCATTTACCAACACCGCTCTCTTTGTCAGCGTGACGACCAAAACCTTGTTTTTCTGGATTATCAATGTGGAATTTAAGCTCATAGTTGCCTACGCCTGTATCCATTTTTACGTTAGCACCATAGTGTGGGCCATCGCTTGCAACCATTGGCATAAAGGTACCTTTTTTAACTTTGCCGTTATCAAGGTTTTTTAGCTCGTAGTTAATCTTTAGGTATGGGATCCACTCACCTTCGCCAAAGCCGTTTTTATTACCAGCAATAGCGTGTATGTCAGCTTCTAGGTGAAAATCAGCTAGGCTTGGAGCTAGGTCAATACCCTTTGGTTCCATGTCGATTGGTTGCAAATAAACTGCAGCTATCTCCATGCCATTAGCCTCTACAGGCTCACCGATTGGATGCTCTCCAGCAAGTGCAAAACCAGCTGCTAGGCTAAGTGCTAGGGCTGAACTAAGAATTTTATTCATATTCTCTCCTTTAAATAAGATTAATTTTTATTTTGTTTTGATTTCATAATAACGATGCCTATAACTAGGGCAAGTACCATAATGATTTGAGGCACTAAACTCTCATAATATGGCTGAAATCCTAGCCAGTCTCTCATCCAGTCAGGGAAGCTAAGTCCATTTATGATAGTTGGGATGAAAATTTTACCCTCAACTAGCTCGCCGACACCCTTGCCAACAAAGACAATCGACATATAAAAGATAATAGCTGACGTAAATATAAAAAATGGTTTAATAGGAATTTTAACAGCAAAAATTTTAAATAAGAAATAGACTATTAAAAGAACGACAAGTCCTATCACAAAGCCAGCTGCTATCATCGAGTAACCAGCTGAATCTTTAGCTCCAAAAATAAGTGCCTGATAAAATAGTACAGTTTCAGCACCCTCTCTAAATACTGCTAAAAATACAGTCCACCAAAGCGTTGTAGTTGAGCCACTTGAGATAGAGTCAGAGACGTGTGATTTGATGTAGTCATTCCATTTTTTAGCACCAGCATTTGAAAGAAGCCAGAAACCAACATAAAATAGAAGTCCCACTGCAACAAGCATCGTGATGCCTTCCATAAGCTCCCTTTTTTGACCTGCTGCCTCGCCAAAAATGACATTCATTAGCCACGCCATGACAAAACTTAAGATAACAGCCACGCCAACTGAGCTATAAACAACTTTGCCCATCGCTTTAGCATTACCAGTTTTTACAAGATATGCAACAACAGCAGCAACAATGATAAGTGCCTCAAAGCCCTCTCTTAAGATGATAGTCAAAGCCCAAACAAATAAAGACCAAGGTGAGCTTGAACTGCTAGTTTTCTCAAGTGCAGCTGCTAGCTGAGATGACATCTTGCTTGCACTTTCTTGAAGAGTTTTTTCGTCTGCGCCTGACTTCATAAGGGCTACAAGATTGCCAAATGTAGCTTCAATAGCTGTTTTTAAATTTACATCTATTGCACCTACTTTATTCTCCATGCCGCTACCTTCAAACTCATCAAAGTAGATGTCTTGGATATCGCCCATGGCTTTTTTTGCATCACCGTTTTTATAAAGTGTGATAGCGGCTTGAATTTTATCGTTTATGTTTTGAACGACTTTGGTATAATCTACACCACTATCTTCTTCAGAAGCTGCTTCTACATCGCTCACATCAACTTTTGCAAGTTTTGCAGTATCAGCTGGTAGTTTTGAGACAGCGTCATACGCTAGCTTTTTGATCTCATCTAGCTTAGTTTTAAAGTCGTCTTTGCTTATGCCATTTGTAATGCCGCTGATCGCTTCGCCCATCTTTCTTTGGATATCAGCATCTATGCTTTTACCATTTTCTATATGCTGGCGAATAGCGATTTCAAGTTGAGTATTTCTGTAGTCTGTAAATTTAGCATCTTGGATAGCACTTTTAGCATCATCTTGTTTATCGCTCTCATAGCTTGCTATTGCTTTATCTATATCGGCTGATAAATTTGTAAATGCCACCTTCCACTCAGGGATAAATTTAGAAGTATCATAATCAGTTGTAGCAGCTTGAGCTGGGCTGTCTGAATACTCACCAACTAGTCTATGTCCTTTTAAAATAACTGGTAGAACTTCAGCGATCTCGCTATTTATCTGATCTATTCTTTTTTGCACATCATCTGGCGCTTCGCCTGCTTTTATCGCCTTTCTGATCTCGCCAAACTGCTTCTCCATAGAGTAAGCTTTTTTCTGGCCTAAATTTATTCTAATACCAGCTTCAACGTCTTCAAATAAGCCAAAATAAGCATTTTGAGTATCGCTGACTGCTTGTTCAACATTGCCTGCTCTATACTCTGTTATTACTTTTTGTAGCGACTCTTTTATCTGAGCTGCGACTTGCTCATAGTCGTCATTTTTTGCCATAAGCCAAATAGGCAACAACATAATTAGCATAAATTTTAAGAATTTATTCATTAAATAAACCACCTGTGAGATTTTTTTGAAACGAATATTATCAAGGCTTTACTTTGATTAAAATAAAAACGATTATCATAAAATAGAGCAAATTGAGATAATAAATAGAAATTTGTCTTCAAATAGCCAATTTTAAATAGTTTTAGAAATTTTCTAATGTAAATTTAAAATTTATCTTTTGAATAAAAAATAGTAGCTTTATAAAATAATGAAAAGGTTTTTAAGTTTAAAATTTAGAATTTAAAGGAGAGCAAATGCTCTCCTTCTTGTTAGGCATTTAGCCCAGTGTTTCTTAGCATAACGCGTTTGCGATATACGTTTGATACTTCAGCCGCATCTCCAACTAAAAGTGCATTTGTAGCACAAACAGCCGCACACATAGGCACTTTTCCTTCAGCCATTCTATTTTGACCGTAAAGCTCTCTCTCCTCGTGTGAGTTTGTTGGCTCTGGACCGCCTGCACACATTGTACATTTATCCATAACACCTTTTACGCCAAATGCTCCATCTTTAGGGAACTGTGGTGCACCAAATGGACAAGCATATAAGCAGTAACCACAGCCTATACATATATTTTTATCATGAAGCACGATGCCGTCAGCTCTAATGTAGAAACAATCAACCGGGCAAACTTGCTCACAAGGTGCATCAGTACAGTGTTGGCATGCAATAGTAGTTGAAACCTCTTTACCTTCGATACCATCATGAAGTGTAATGACCTTTCTTCTATAAATTCCTACTGGAAGTTCATGAGCAGAAGAGCAAGCAACTTGGCAACCATAACAACTAATACATCTATCAGTATCTACGAAAAATTTCATTCTTGCCATTTTATTCCTCCTTACTCTTTACCCATGGCGTCTCTCTCGCCATATTCATGGAAAAACGATGTTTTAAATGTATTTTCCTCAGCTTTTTCTATACGGCAAAGGCCTGCGTTAAACTCTGAAATTTGAGTAACTGGGTCAAATCCGTAGTTAGTAACTGTGTTAAAGCTCTCGCCGATAACATAAGGCTTAGTGCCCTCTGGATAGCGAGCTGAAAGATCAACGCCTTGCATAATACCAGCGAAGTTGTATGGCATACAAATTCTATCTGGAGTTACCATCTGGCTGTGATAGCATCTTACTTTGATCTTTGTGCCTTGTGGGCTGTGAATCCACATCATATCGCGATCTTTTATGCCGTATTTTAAAGCTAGCTCTGGATTAACATTAGCAAACATCTCTGGTGTAATAGCTGATAGATATTTACTAGTTCTTTCGATCATTCCTGCACCACTTAAGTTTACGACGCGTTGCGTGCTAAACACGATAGGGAACTCTTTCGACCAATCTTTTGCTTGTTGCTCTGACTTAAACTTAGTAGAAACACGGAAATTTCTAGCTTGATCTTCAAATGTCGGATACTTTTGAACAAGATCCCAGCGTGGTGAGTGAACAGGCTCTCTATGTTTTGGAATAGGATCGAGGAATTCCCAAACGATAGCTCTTGCTCTTGCATTACCATAAGGTACAACACCTTTTTCGCGACATTTTTCAAAGATAATACCACTATAATCCATACTCCAGCTTGGTCCCATCTTAGCTTTCTCTTCTTCAGTTAGAGTTATACCTAAGACTTTTTCTATATTCTCTTTTGTGATTTGTGGATAGCCACCTTTTATAGCTGAGCCAACAAGTGTTGTCTCTTCGCTAGCTAGCTGACTAACGCCATTATGCTCTAGACCAAAGCGATTTCTAAAGCCTGAACCACCTTCAACATAAGGCTTGCTCATATCATATAGTATTGGTGTTCCAGGGTGTTTTTCATCCCATGCTGGCCATGGTTTACCGTAATATTCGCCTTTGACTTCACCACCAATACCTATTAACGTATCTGGATCAAATTTATCCCAGTTTGCTTGATGGCGTCTAAACATCTCGGCTGTTCTACCACCATAACCTATAGAATTTCCAATTCTTGCTATCTCATTTGTCGCATCATCAGGCCATACAAAATCATCTTTTACTTGTTTTATTTCATGATCTACGATACCCATTTTCATGCCTCTTACGTATTCATCGTAAAAGCCAAATTTCTTAGCAAATAAGAACATTACTTCGTGATCGCCCTTGCTCTCATAAAGTGGATCAACAACTTTTGTTCTCCATTGTCCTGAGCGGTTTGTAGCACTTAGGTGACCTTCATTTTCAAATGCAGTTGCTACTGGCAAGATATAAACGCCATCTTTTCTGTCTGAAAGGATAGAAATTTCATTTACAAATGGTTCAGCTACAACGATCATATCTAGTTTTGAAGCTGCTTCTTGGATTTTAGCTAAGTGCGCCATAGATGTTAGACCAGTTCCTTGAACCCAAAGAACTCTCAATGCACCACTACTAAATGTATTCTCCTCTTTCAAGACGCCTTGCCACCATTTTGAAAGTGACCAGCCTTTTTCGTTTCTCCAGTTCCTATCTTCTGGATGTTTAGGGTCGTGGTAATAATACTCTTCAAAGACTGTGTTTTTAACAGGAGTGCCGCCTTGTTTTGGCTCTTTTGTTGAGACCGCAAAGCGTTTAATAAATTCATCATAATCAACGCCCCAGCCTTTGCAGTAATATTTCCATGCTGCATCAGTTAAGCCATAATACATTGGCAAGCTATCTGAAAGGTTACACATATCAGTTGAGCCTTGAACATTGTCGTGACCACGAATGATATTACAGCCACCACCTGCTTTACCCATATTTCCTAGAATTAGTTGAAGGATAGGTAAAATTCTTGTATTTGATGTACCAACTGAGTGTTGAGTAATGCCAAGTGCCCAAACAACAGTACCCGGTTTTGTATGAGCTAGGATATCTGCAGCTTTTAGTAGCTTATCAACTGGTACTCCAGTAACATCAGATGTAACCTCTGGTGTCCAGTGCTCAGCCTCTTTTCTTATCTCATCAATACCATAAGTTCTATTTTCTATAAATTCTTTATCTTCCCAGCCATTTTTAAGAATGATGTGAATAAGACCATAAACAAGTGCAATATCAGTTCCTGATCTTTGTCTCAAATAAAGATCAGCATGTGCAGCTGTCTTTGTAAAATTTGGATCAGCTACAATTACTTTTGCATTGTTTCTATCTTTTGCTTGTAAAGTGTGCTTCATGCCACCAACTGGGTTTGCCACAGCTGGGTTTGCTCCAATGATAAATATACATTTTGAGTTTGCAGCCATATCTCCAAAGTGGTTTGTCATCGCGCCATAACCCCAAGTATTCGCCACACCGGCGACTGTTGCGCTATGTCAAATTCTTGCTACGTGATCGTTACTGTTTGTACCCCAAAATGCACAAAATTTTCTAAAGTAATATGCTTGCTCATTATTAAATTTAGCCGATCCTAAGAAAACAACACTATCAGGGCCATCTTCTTTGCGGATCTGAAGCATCTTATCGCCGATCTCGTTTACAGCTTGATCCCATGAAATTCTTTGCCATTTACCATCAACTTTTTTCATAGGATATTTGATGCGTTGTTTGCTGTGTGTAAGGTCGATCTGATCGATACCTTTTGAGCAGTGTGAGCCCTGAGATATCGGATGATGCATCGCCATATCTTGACGAACCCAAACACCATCTTTTACCTCAGCCTCGATACCACAGCCTGCTGAGCAAATAGAACAAATCGTTCTAACCTTTTTTGAGCCAGGGAAAGGATTTTTTATCTCCTCATCACTTGCTTTTCTTATCGTTTCATTTTCTCCAAAAGCCATTGTGCTTCCAGCACCAAGTGCGGCTAGCTTTAAAAATGAACGTCTTCCTATACGTGCATCACTCATGGTTTTCTCCCTTAGTATGCGATTTTATAGTAGGTTTCCCAGTTCTTGCTTTTTTTATAAAGCACCTCTTTTTTGTTTGACTTACCAACGACGACGCCATTGTCATCAGGAGCTAAGTCGTCACTAGTCACTTTTGCTACGGCTGAGACCGCGAGTACACCGCCGGCAGCACTGACTTTTAGAGATTTTTTTAGAAAATCTCTTCTTGATCCTTGCATTTTTTCTCCTTAGCTCTCAAACTTAAAAATTTGAGAATTTGGTTTGATTGGTCTTCATAATTTGCAACTTTAGAAATTCTAAAATATTGCAAGGCCTATTTCAGGGCTTTTTATAGCCTAGATTTAAACTCTGCAAATTTAGCATAATTGCAAGATAATCAAAGTAAATATAAAGCTTTAATTAAATATGTTAAGTTATTGTTAAAAATATAAGAAAATATATTTAATATTTTAACTTTTATGAATTTTGAGAGAAAAGCTAATTTAAAGTATAAATTCTAGGGAGAGATCCCTAGAAAAGATTATTTTAAATCACTTTTATTTATTATAAATGGCACTGATCTAACGCCAGCTGAGAAATATTTTTTACGTAAAGTATCGATCTTGTCGCTCTCTTCTTTGCTAACATTTTTTTCATCTACGTTATAATCTTCAGAGAAATACTTTCTTAAAATTTTAACCTTATCGCTATCACTTTTTGCATTTTTTATATCTTTATAGATCAAAGCACTTTTTTGCAAAGACGATAGTTCATGCACTGGAGTTAGGATGATTTCAACGTTATTGTCTTTTAGCGTAGTTTCTATCTTTGCTAGCTCGGCTCTACAATATGGGCATTCAGGATCTGAAAACATAATAAGAGTTGGCTTCTTGCTATCATTGCCAAGAGTTATAACATTTGCCTTGTCTTCATTTTTATAAATTTTAGCTAGTGATTTTACTAAATCAAGTGCTGCTTTTTCTGCGATTACCTTTTTTTCTTCAGCCAAATAAGACTTTTGCTCCTTTAAATTTACAACATCAGGAAACATAAGATCACCCTTAACAAAAGTCACATCTTCTTGAGACATATCCCCTTTGCTAAATTTTAAGCTTACTTTTTCTATATCATCTAAAATTTTAGTGCGCTCTACGACTTTCACATTAACATCTTCGATATTTTGATTTTTAAAAACTTCTGAGTAAAAATCTTCTATTTGCTTATTACTAGCTGCCATTAGGCTAGTTGCTGCTAATATTGAGGCCAAAACCACTTTTTTCATTTTTTTCCTTTTAAAAAATTTGGCGGATTATATTTGCTTTTTGTAAATGAATACTAACTGCGAAAAACCCTATCATTTCCTTGCTTCATTATGTCACTCTCAAGGTCAAGTTGCTCAAGATAAGCGATTACATATTTTCTACTTAAATTTAGTGCATCCTTGGCGTTTGTGACATTTACAAAGCCTTGATTTTTGATGATCTCTCTTAGCTTATCAAGTGCCATTTTTAGCGAATTTCTAGTGATGAAAAGGTTATGCTCCAGCCTTACAACTCTACCCATTGCAGTTAGTTTTTTAAGGGCATTATCGCCACTTAGCCTATCTATTTCCAGCTCATCATATATATTATAAGGCGCCGTTGGAGCTAGCTTTCCGTTTTCTAAAATTTCATAAATTTTCTCTTCAAGCCTTACTTTTAGTTTGCTTATATCAACGCCATTTTTTGTATAGACGCCATCATTTTTAGAGATTAAGTTTATACTTTCAAGCTCATCAAGTGCTTTTTGAGCCAAATTTTGACTAGCCCAAGCAAGCTTTAAGCTTATACTTTGAGCTGAGAAAACGGCAAATTCGTTCTTTTCTATCATAAATTTAACCACAGACTTTATCCGCTCAACCGCACTTAAATCGTAGATATTTAAAGCTTTTTCATCGACAAAGACGTTTGAGACTTTTTTAGCCACATTTATGGCCTCTTCGTGACTTAGTCCAAATCTTTGATAAGACGAGATGATGCCAAAGCCATTTTTGTGGGCTTCTTTTAAGATAGAAAATGCCCCAACAAAATCATGCTTTAAAAGTGCAGCCAAAAAGAGAATTTTGCCAGCCTTTTTTAGTGGCTCAAGCACAGGATTTAGCATCTTGCCACCGCCTATCACGCGTGCGTCTGAAATGAGCACAAAAGCCTCGTCAAATTTCAAAAACATATCGCTTTGAAATTTAAAGGTAACAAAGTAGCTATCATCTTTTTGGCTAAGGATTAGCACCTTTGCAGGCACATTTTTAGCGCCCACGCAAAATGTTACGCTTTGCGAGTGAATCAAATTTTTAGCAGTTACGACCGCATCAACCTCTCTAAATCCTCTAAAATAGCCTTTTTTACTAAGTAGCTGCCCTTTTTTTAACTCATTAAGCTCAATTCCTGTCAAATTTAGCGCCACACGGCTGCTAACCCCTGCATTATCTACAAATTTATCATGGCTTTGCACGCTTCTTACTAGCACCTCTTTACCAGCATCGTAGTTAAAAAGCTTCTCGTTTTTACTAACACTTCCCTCTATAACGGTGCCAGTTACAACATTTCCAATACCTTTTAGGCTAAAAACCCTATCGATGTAGTATCTAAAAACGCCCTCTTCATCGCGCTTTTTAGCTCTTAGCGTAAAGAGGTAGTTTCTAAGCTCGTCGATACTTGCCTTATCCTTTATACTAACGGCAAAAATTTCTAAAATTTGTAGGTTTTTAAATTTAGAAATTTCATCTCTTATCTCTTTTTTTCTTAAATTTATAGTCGCTTCATCTACGAGGTCACACTTTGTAAGTGCCACGATCAAAGACTTCACACCAAGGAGATTTAAAATTTCAAGGTGCTCCAAGCTTTGAGGCATAAGGCCGTCATTTGCCGCCACCACAAACAAGCACGCATCAAAGCCATACGCGCCACTTATCATCGTTTTTATGAGATTTTCATGCCCAGGCACGTCTATAAATGCGATGTTTTCATCATTTTTACTTAAATTTGAAAAGCTTAGATCAATCGTTATGCCACGTTTTTTCTCCTCTTCAAGATTATCCCCCTCAAAGCCGTTTAGCTCCTTTATAAGCGCGGTTTTTCCGTGGTCGATATGCCCTGCTGTTCCTATTATTAAACTCATTTTTCTTCCGTTTCATTTATTATTTTTATTAGTCCATTTACATCTTCATCTAAAAGCGTTCTTAAATCAAGTAAAAATTTATCATTTTCTATGCGGCCGATCACCTTTTTTTGCCTAAATTTTTGCTCATTTAAAACTGCATCTCCACTAACCGCCAAAGCCATACTTGGAATTTTTTTATTTGGCATCGCACCGCCTCCTACAAAGGTTTGTGTACGAACTATCTCAAGCGGAGTTTTTAGATTTTTATTTATAAAAGTTGCTAAGTTTTCAAGCTCTTTTACGCTTTTGTGAAGCAGTTTTTGCGTTGTGATTAGCTCAAATTCTTTATTTAAATAAGCTTTCATGCTCTCAGCCAAAAGCGAGATGATCACTTTATCGACACGAAGCATCCTTAAAAGCTGATTTTTTCTAAGCTTTGCGATGAGCTCTTTTTTGCCGACAATGATGCCGCACTGCACCGCGCCAAGCAGCTTGTCGCCGCTAAAACTAACTAGCGAAACATCTTTTAAATTCTTTAGATCTGGCTCATTTTTGTCTAAGTTAAATGGCAAATTTCCATAAAATCCGCTGCCAAGATCAAAATAATCTATCAAATTTTGCTCGCATGCCAATTTACTTAGTTCATTTGCTGTAACCTCTTCGCTAAAGCCCACAATGTCAAAATTTGAGCGATGAACCTTTACAAGCATCGCCGTATTTTCACTAATCGCCTCTTCGTAGTCTTTTAGCTTAGTTTTGTTTGTCGTGCCAACCTCTTTCAAAAAGCAGCCCGCATTTACCATCACCTCAGGTACTCTAAAACTACCGCCGATCTCGACTAGTTCGCCTCTGCTAACGACGACTTCTCTACCCTTTGCGAAGGTGTTTAGCACTAAAAATACAGCACTTGCGTTGTTATTTACAATGATGGCATCTTCAAAACCAAATGCTCTTGCGATCATCTCACCGATATAGTCATATCTGTTGCCGCGACTGCCTGTTTTTAGGTTGTATTCAAGGTTAGAATATCCTGTGATTACCGGAGTTGCACGACTTAAAATTTCTTTATCGATGACACTTCTAGCAAGGTTTGTGTGAATGGTCACACCAGTTAAATTTAGCACTCTTTGAAGGCTTGATTCATTAAATTTATGATATTCGTTTAGGATTAAATCTATTATTTCTTGCAACGCAAAATTTGCATTTTCATTTAAAATTTTAGCTCTAACTTCATTTAAAATTTGCCTCGCAAGCAATGTGACTAAATTTATATCAAATCCTGAAAAAGCTTCGTTTTTTATGATTTTATCAACTTGTGGGATATCTCTTAAATCGCTCAATTCGTGCTCCTAGTAAGTTAGTTTTACCAAGCCATGATTTTAACATAAAAAATATTATAAATTAAACCTTAGAGCAAAAAGGAACATATAAAATTCAGAGTCTATTAATCCCATTAATATTAAAATAAGCCTGTTTTTGATAATAGGAGAAATTATGAAAGAATTTGGCTTTTATAACGATTTTGACGATACTTTAATGCTAAATGAACAGATAGAAATAAATAACGAAAAGGAAGAATATTTAGTTTCTAACTCGCCAAAGCTTAAAGCAAACATTATCGCACCTGAGATAAATTTTTATCTAAAAAATACAACTGCAAGCGTCTTAGAAAAAGCTAAAAATACACTTTTGCTTTATGAAGCAAGAGCAACTGCATTTGACATGGCAAAGGATGTTGATTACGAAAAAGAAGTCGGCAAAAATGTCGTAATAGTAAGCAACTCAGGCCGTGAGGAGTTAGCAAATTTATTAAAAGAAAATGGCTATAAAGTCATTGAATTAACGCATTTTGAAGTGAAATTTATTTATGGCGCAGCTGGCGAGCTTAGCGTTTTGATACTTAGAGCAAATGACGAATTTGAGGTCGATTGTGACTTTTTCTTGGTTGAAAACGCAAGGGATTATATGCTAAAGCAAAGCGGCTGTTACGAGATAGCTGGGCTAGAAGATAAAGCTGTTCTTAAAATTTTAAATGAAAAAACTCCAAAATTTAAGTACAAAAGCCTAACTCAATACGATTCTTCGATCTGTCAATACCATGAGCGAAGAAATGAAATTTGTGGACGCTGTGTCGATGTTTGTCCAACTGTGGCCATTTTAAAAGAAGACGAGACAAAGCATCTTGTTTTCTCACAAATCGATTGTGTAAATTGTGGTAACTGCATTAGCGTCTGCCCTAGCGGATCTCTTGACTCTACACTTATGCCACAAAACTCATTTGCTACTATTGCCAAACTTTACAAAGGTAAAATTCCACTAATAATCTCTAATGAAACAAATTTAGACGAGCTAAATATAAGCCTACCTGAAAATGTCTTGCCTTTTTTTATATCAGCACCGCATATGTTAAATCAAGCGCATCTTCTTACATTGCTTCAAGAAAGTGGTGCGAGTGTGATTTTATTTAGCAAAACTCTTGGCAAAGGCGAAAAAGACGCCATTAGCATCTTAAATCAAATTTATGAGCTTAAATTTAAAGAGATGGCGATCTATCACGCTAAAGATAAAAACGAGCTTGAAGAATCACTCAAAAAAGCAAAATTTATAGCTGACTCACAACACACGATAAACGAATATGCCTTACCAAAAAGAGAAATTTTTGCAAAAAGGCTCGAGTTTTTAGTAGGTAGCGAAGATCTTGGCGTAGTAAAAAGCGGCGAGATGATAAGATACGGCGATGTCAAGATAAACACTGATAGCTGTACACTTTGTCTAAGTTGCGTTGGCGCTTGTAACGTAAGCGCGCTAGTGGCTGATAAAAAGACAAATTCGATTTTATTTAATCCAAGCGTCTGTACAGCTTGCGGATACTGCGAACTAAGCTGTGCTGAAAAAGATACCATAAGCCTTGAAGTTGGAAAAATTTCTCTTAAGCCTGGGTTTTTTACATATAATGAGCTAGCACGAGATGAGCTTTTTGCCTGTGTTGAGTGCGGAAAAGAGTTTGCGACTAAAAAAGCGGTCGAAAAGATCGCAACTATAATGCAACCAAGATTTGGTAACGATAGGGTCAAGATAAAAGCGCTTTACTGCTGTGCTGACTGTAAGGCCAAACTAATGGTTCAAGCCCAAATAAACGCGATGAAAGAGGATTTATTAAATGGATAAAAACATCATAAAAGCAAGATCATATTTTTACGAATTTCTAGCATATCCTATGTTTTTTTACACAAATGATGAGAAATTTTCAAGGTGGAAAGAGCAGTTAAGATACTTAAGCGCAAATCCTTTGAGCGAGGATAGTGATGCTGCGTTTAAAAATTTAGATAAATTTAGCTTTGAAGAATTTTCAAAAGAACAAAATGACGTTCTTTTTGGCTTTACAAATATCCCTTTAAGTGCCTCATTTTATGAAGAGGGCAGAGATAACGGAGCAGCTAGGCTTAGGGTTATTGAATGTTTAAAACTAAGCCCATATAGACGTGATAGCGAGCTTTGCAAAGATAGTGAGGACTACGTTGGATTTATATTTTTAGCGATGGCTACATTTTTAAAAGATGAGTTTGATGATGCAAAAAATATTAGCAATAAGCTCTTTGGCGAGACTTTAAATTTATTTGTAGATGAGTTTTCTCAGCTACTTTCAGCTCACAAAGAGGCAAATTTCTTTAAATCATATACTATTATTTTAAAAGATTTCATCGATCTTGAACGCTCTATACTAAACGTAGAAGCACCAGCTAAGCCAAAAGGCGATAGTGTCGCTATGGCGGCACTTAAGAAAGAGCCATTTCAAAGCAAGATGCCAACATTTAAAACCAAGCTTCATTGGGAGGAATTTTCTCCAGTCATCTCACACGAGTTTAAAGACTAGCTTAAATTTACTCTTAGCTTAGGCTTTGAGTAAATTTATATCTTCTTAAATTTTGTAGCTATCTTGCCATCTATGTGTAAATTTTTATCTTATCGGCGTCATCCCACTTCTTAGCATAGCCCTTTTAGAGCTAAATTTGATCTATAAAAACGCAAGCAAAAAGGTAAGGCTAAAGTTTCACTTTTGCCTGCTCATATTCTTTTTAATCGTCGGACACGTCGCTATGATATTTGTCATGATTGATCCCACCATAACTGGCTACAGGGCTAATGAGGGCGCGATGAACATGCATATATACGATCACCACAAAATGATGATAAATATAAAAATATAAGTAATGATAACTCAACTAATATACATCATAACTAATTTTTATAGCTTTTAGCGCCTGCCAAGAAACTATAAAAATTTAATTCTTTTTTGCTGCTTTTAATAGTCTATTTTCTTTAAAAAATTTTCGGAGTGATTTTTGCTCTTTTGCACCGATCTTGTAGCTTATAAATTTAAGATACCACTTAATGTCTTGCTCGTTTATGTCGCGGCTTTTAGCATACTGGGCTAAGATATAGTTTGGGATCTTTACGTTTTTTTGTAAAAATTTTACGACCAGTTTTTTGTAGAACGAGCCATTTTTTACGTAAGAAAATCTACCAAAAACAAATGGCAAATTTGTCTTTTCGTGCCAAATTTTACCAAGGTCATAAAAGCACTCTTTGCCCTCACTCAAGTATGCCTTTAGCGCCCTATCACCTATGATCACCTCACCATTTAGCTTAAGCACTTTGGCTAGGGCGTTTGAGCTAGCTGAGGCAGGATCTGGTTTTGGGGCTGAGTTTTTGCGCACAAGCACACTTTTTACTTCTTTTTTGGCGACTATTCCAAAATTTAGTTTCTTTAAATTTGCCTTTTTGCTAGCTATGCTTGAGATCACCGCAGCATCGATCTTTCTGGCATTTAGTGCCCTATTTAGCTTACTTGGCAAGCCCTTTTTAAACTCGATCGCCTTTTTTATCTGAGAGCTTAGTGGGGCTGATTTTAAAAATACGTGAAATGGGAGTAAATTTAGGTAATCGATCTTTCCAAATATCATTTTTCATCTTTTACAAGCTCAAATTTAACTAGCGCGTTTTCACTGCAAACATCGCGAAATAGCTGGGTTAAGCTCTCTTTTGTGGCACTATCCAAAGCATTTTCGTTTTTTAGCTTTATAAGCGTTGGCTCATTTATCTCACAAAGGCAGTCAAAGAGCGCGTCTAAATTTTTGCCGTAGTACTCTGGTAGGTCAAATTTCTTAGCAAAATACTCATGCATTTTTTCTTTTTCGAGCATCTTTTTAGCATCTAAGATCACGCTTTTCATTGCATCCTCTTCTCATAAAGCAGGTAAAAATGCTCGTAGTGATCAGGCGTATAGTAGATAAGCCCGTCGTTTGAATATAAAATTCTCTCAGCGCCGCGTCTGCCACCATTATAATTTACATCGCACTCAAACCACTTTCTACCATCAGCCTCAGGCAGTCTCTTTTCTCTGTTTGAAAATCTATCTCCGCCGATACTTTTGCCACCACTTATCTGCCATAAATTTCCACTTTTTGCATCCCAGCCAAGATCAAGTGCCTCTTTTTTGGTTATGAAATTCTTTGGTAGCTTGTTAAATTTATAGATATAAAGAGCAACCTCATCTTTTGAGGTGTATGAGCCGTTTTCTGCGAGACTCTGGCTCTTTTGTCCCTCTTTGTTTAGTTGCTCAAGTAAAATTTGAGCATTTTTATTTGCTTCACTACCATTATTTGAAAAGAAAAAAGTGCCAACAATAATAGCAATGATAAAGGCGACTAAGGCTGGCAAAAGTCTTTTGTTCAAATTTTGCCCTTAAAGCGTGTTAAAAACTCTATCGCCAGCATCACCAAGACCTGGAACGATGTAGTTTTTCTCGTTTAGTTTTTCATCAATCGATGCCGTATAGACCTCGACATCTGGATAAATTCCACTAAATCTCTTTAGCCCCTCAGGAGCAGCGATGATAGAGATAAATTTGATCTCTTTAACGCCCTTTTCACGCAAGAATTTGACCGCATCTATCGCCGTGCCGCCAGTTGCAAACATAGGATCGATGATGATCGCCATGCGCTCTTTTGCGTCTTTTGGAAGCTTTGCGTAGAAAAACTCAGCCTGCGCTGTCTCTTCGTTTCGCTGAAAGCCCAAAAAGCCCACGCTTGCATCTGGGATGATGGTAAAGACACTATCAAGCATGCCAAGTGCGGCCCTTAAAATAGGGCATATCATCACCTTTGTAGTAAGCCTTTTTGCATCTGCCACCGCAACTGGAGTTTGGATTTTTACATCTTTTACTTTTAAATTTCTAGTCGCTTCAAAGATCATAAGATAACTGATCTCATCAACTAGCATGCGAAACTGAAAAGGTTGGGTGTTTTTATCACGTAGAATGGTTAATTTATGCTCGATCAGTGGGTGTGAGATGAGCTTCACGTTTTGCATTTTTTATCCTTAAATTTACTATTTTTACAGGGTTTATCTTTACAAAATGCCAAAAGAGTTTAGCCCAAAATTTGGGCTAAATTTTAAAATCCTTTTGCAAGCTTGGCTTTATAAGCCTCAACATCAAAATCTTTTACTCTCGCTACACCATCTTCAACCGCAGCTTTTGCAACTGCTGGAGCAACCGCTGTTAGCACACGTTTATCAAATGGTTTTGGGATGATGTACTCTTTGCCAAATTTTAGCTCGCTAACGCCACTTGCTTTTAAAACTTCAGCTGGCACTGGCTCTTTTGCAAGCTGCGCAAGCGCTCTAGCTGCAGCCATTTTCATATTTTCAGTGATCTTTTTAGCTCTAACGTCAAGCGCGCCTCTAAAGATAAAAGGGAAACCTAAAACATTATTTACTTGGTTAGGATAGTCACTTCTGCCTGTGCCCATCATAACGTCACTTCTTACAGCCTCAACGTCCTCTGGATAAATTTCAGGCACTGGGTTTGCCAAAGCAAAGATGATAGGCTCTTTATTCATTGACGCAACCATCTCTTTTGTAAGCACACCAGGCTTAGAAAGACCTAAAAACATATCAGCGCCCCTCATCGCATCAGCTAGAGTTCTATCCTCAGTTTCAAGCGCAAACTCTACCTTTTCAGGCGTTAGGTCTGTTCTTTTTGAATGAATTACGCCCTTACTATCTATCATCACGATGTGTTTTGCACCAAGTGCTTTATACATCTTAGCGCACGCTATGCCAGCTGCGCCTGCGCCGCTAACTACGATCTTTATCTTTGAGATATCTTTGCCAGAAATTTCCATCGCATTTATCATACCAGCACTTGTTATCATAGCTGTACCGTGCTGATCGTCGTGCATTACAGGGATATCGACTGCTTCTTGAAGCTTTCTTTCTATCTCAAAGCACTTTGGAGCACGGATATCTTCTAAATTTATACCGCCAAATGTCGGAGCAAGAGCCTTGCAAATTTCAACGATCTTATCAGGATCATGCTCATCTAGCTCGATGTCAAAGGCATCAACGTTTGCAAATTTTTTAAATAAAACTGACTTTCCTTCCATAACTGGCTTACCAGCGATAGCGCCTATATCGCCAAGTCCAAGAACAGCTGTGCCATCGGTGATAACGGCTACTAAATTTGCTTTATTTGTATATTTATAAGCTAGTTCATTATCAGCTTCTATCTCTTTGCAAGGCTCTGCAACACCCGGTGTATAGGCCATTGAAAGGTCTCTTGACGTCTCGCAAGGTGTCTTTACCTTTATCTCGATCTTACCACCTATGTGGTAGTTTAGTGCTTCTTCTTTAGTTACATGTGTCATTTCTCTTCCTTTAATAAATTTTGTATTCTATTTTTCGTCTCGCTACTGCCCACTACTTCAAGCACCTCAAATATGCTTGGGCTCACGCTTGAGCCAGTTAGCGCTATTCTTAGAGCCTGAGCTAGGTCTTTTAGCTTTAAGCCATTTTGCTCTAAAAATTTATTTGTTAGCTCCTCGTAGCCCTTTGCGTCAAGGTCACGATCTAAAATTTGAGCAAATTTAGCCAAATTTTCTTTACTATTTTCATTTATAAATTTAGCCCAAGCTTTCTCATCGTAGCTTTTTGGAGCGTTGATGATCGTGTTTGCGCTATTTGCCATTTCGATTAATGTCTTTGATCTCTCACGGAGCGAATTTAGCAGTAGCTCGCCCTTTACCAAAGCCTTAAAATCAACGCCAAACTCAAGCATATCGTGCGCTAGCCTCTCGTAAGGCAAGGTCTTGATGTAGTGAGAATTTAGCCAGTCAAGCTTTTGAGCATTGTAGGTGCTTGAGCTTTTGTTGATATCGTTTGGATTAAAGTATTTAAGCATATCATCGATAGTAAAAATCTCATCATCGCCGTGGCTCCAGCCAAGACGAACGAGAAAATTTAAGAGCGCTTCAGGCAGGTAGCCCATCTTTTTATACTCCATAACGTCAGTTGCGCCGTGTCTTTTGCTAAGCTTTTTACCATCCTCTCCGTTTATCATAGCGACGTGATAAAATTTTGGTACCTTAAAGCCAAGTGCTTCGTAAAGAACGATCTGTTTTGGGGTATTTGAAAGGTGATCATCACCACGGATGACGTCTGTTACGCCCATTAGTGCGTCATCTATCACAACCGTGAAGTTATAAGTTGGTGTGCCGTCGCTTCTTGCGATGATGAAGTCGTCTAATATGTCTTCAACCTTAAATTTAACCTCACCCTTTATGCCATCATGTATGACGATTTCGCCACTAAGTGGGGCTTTGATACGGATGACTGGCTCGATGCCAGCTGGAGGCGTGCCTTTAAAATCTCTATATCTATTATCATATTTTGGGCGCTCTTTTCTAGCCTCTTGGCTAGCTCTAAGCTCTTCAAGCTCGTCCTTGCTCATATAGCATTTATATGCCTTGCCTTCTTCAAGTAGTTTTTTAACATACTCTTTGTAAAGATCAAATCTCTTTGACTGATATGTCACTTCGCCGTCGTGATCTAGCTTGCACCAAGCAAATGCCTCTTTTATGGCTTTCGTGGCTTCTTCTGAATTTCGTTTTAGGTCAGTATCTTCGATGCGAAGTAAAAATTTTCCATTATTAGCTCTTGCGTATAAATAATTATAAAGGGCTGTCCTAAGTCCGCCTATATGTAGGTATCCAGTAGGCGACGGAGCAAATCTAGTAACTATCATTTTGTGCCTTATTTTTATGTTATAATTGCCCAAAATTATATTTACTAAATACTTAAATAAAGGTTTTATTATGAAAAAATTGCTCTTTTTGGCTGCTGGCATGCTAAGTGCTTTAAATTTATATTCGGCTCAGATGATAAACGGTATCGCAGCTATTGTAGAGAACGAACCAATCACGCTTTATGAAGTTTATAGCTTGAAAGAGCAGCTAAGAGCTAGCGAACAAGATGCCTTAAATTTACTCATAAGAGATAGACTCGAAGATGCTCAGATAAAAAATTTAAACATTAGTGTAACACCATTTGAGCTAAACGATAGAATAGAATCAATTGCAAAGCAAAATGGTATGACAAATTCGCAGTTTAGAAGCTCTATCCAAGCTCAAGGCATGGACTTTTTGGAGTTTAAAAACAACATAGAAAAAAAGATGCTTCAAGAAAAGCTTTATAAAAGCATCTTGGCTGAAGCTGGCAAAAATGTAAATGAGCAAAAAGCAAAGATGTATTTTGACGCTAATCCTGATAAATTTAAGGTCTTTAGCACCGCTAGAGTCGTAGTTTATAGAGCAAAAGATCCTGAGCTACTTGAGGCTCAAAAGACAAGTCCGAAGCTGTTAGACGGCGTGCAAACACAAGAGGTTAGTTTGGACTATCAAAGCATAGATCCAAGGCTTGCTGCGATCATCTCAAGCACAAATAACGGTGACTACACACAGCCTTTGCAAGGGCCTGACAGCTTTGATATGTTTTATGTAAAAGAGAAAATAGGCTCATACACTCCAAGCTTTGCAGACGTTAAGGATAATGTTATAAATGAGCTTTATCAAGGTGAGCAAGAAAAACTTATGGCTGATTATTTTGATAAACTCCGCGCAAAAGCAAAGATTCAAATTTTAAGATAACTTCAAATTTAGCCATCTTTGGTGGCTAAATTCTCTCAATAGAATTAAACTTTTTTCAATTTTAACTCCCATAAATATATTTTAGCTTTAGTGTAAGCTACCTAAAAGTAACAAATCTTATCCCAAAAGCCATATTTGGTTAGATCTAGCTTAAGAGAACTCATCTCCTATCCGAACAAAAATGAGCAAAAATGATAGTGAAATTTATAAAATTTTAGCCAGAGTTGGCCTTAGCAAATTTAAAAATTTAGATGAAATTTTAGACTATCCTAAGATAATGAGTGGAGGCGAGGCTCAGAGGCTAAATTTTGCCAGAGTCTATCTTGCAAAGCCTAAATTTTTATTCTTAGACGAGGCAACCTCAGCACTGGATAATACTTCAGCGGCTGAAATTTTGAAAAATTTAAAGAGCGATTTTAAGGAACTTGGCGTGATGATGATCACACATCAACGCGAGCTTTTTGAACTTTTTGATGAGGTGATAGATATAAAAAGTGAGTAAATTTGACTGCAAAAGCAGCCAAATTTAGTTAAGCTTTTTTAGTGAAAAATCCAACGTAAATAGCGTATATAAAGCCGATCGCTACAGCATATGGAGCGTAAGGAGTGATGCCAGCTCCAGAGCTTGCAAGTATGAAGTTATGGCTTATCGCAGCGCCTGCTCCCATGCCTAAAACAAATACTGCTGAGCTTAAATTTCCAGCTCCCATTTGCACTAAATGTTTGCCTGGGCAGCCATAACTTAGGCTAAAGCAAAGACCAGCCAAGCTCATGCCAAGGAAATTCCAAAGGACGTCATTGTGAGCGATAGGTTGAGCTTCAAAGCCAAATTTATATTGCCCAAGAGCTAAATTTGTGATACTTGCAAAAACGATGATAGATACAATGCCATAAAACATTGAAAGATCACGCTCAAAAACTTTGCTAATCGCACCAACCGAGCAAAATTTGCTTCTTTGCATAAAAATGCCAATAACAATGGCGCAAATAAGTGAGATAAAGATATTTGCGTGCTGTGAGCCTGGGCCTTTTTCTGAGCTAAATAATGCACCATTATCGCCAAGTTTTAAGCCAAAGACAAGGGCTATTAAAAGCAAAATAGCAATGATTAATGGCAAAAACGCAACTGGTTTTGTAGTGGCATCATTTTCAGGTATGACGTAACCATTTTTCTTAAAAAATCGTCCAACAAAAACACCAGCAAATAGACCGACAAGACCAGCAATAGCAGTCATATCTCCGCCACCAAGTCGTAAAAATGCTCTCCATGGGCAGCCCAAAAAGATAAGGCAACCAATCATAGCAAACACGCCTAAGAAAAATCTAGAAAATGCCGCACTGCCTGATACTGGAGTGAAATTTCTACTCCAAAGCATACTTGCTAGAAAGCCTCCGATAATAAGACCTAAAATTTCTGGCCTTAGATACTGCACGACCTTGGCTTGGTGAAAGCCAAGAGCACCTACGCTATCCCTTAAAAAGCAAGCCGCACAAACGCCCATGTTTGCTGGGTTGCCAAAATAAACAAGCACTGGGCCAAGAATGCCAAGGCTTGCACCTGCGATGATGTAAAGCACTGTTTTATTCATGAATTTTCCTGTGTATAGGGTAAAATCAAACTGATTTCTTAAATGGCATTTTAATAATCATTAAATAAAACAAAGATTAATTTTTTAAGAGCGAAATGGATAGAATATGCAAAAATTTCATAAAAAGGATAAAAATGAAAGATTTTATGAGTTACGCAGATAGCCTAAAAATTCTAAAAGATACAATAAATGCGTGGGAAAAGGTCGAAAAAGTAGCCATCACGGACGCACTTGATAGAAATATCGCCTACGACGTGACAGCCACTGAAAATTACCCAGCAAAGCCGGTTTCAGCGATGGATGGATACGCTTTTGCCTTTAAAGATGGCCTAAGCGAGCTTGAGCTCATCACAGACCTGCCCGCTGGAAGCGACAAAGGACTAGTTATAGAGGGTAGTAAATGTGTAAAAACTTTCACTGGCTCACTAATGAGCGAAGGCACTGATACTCTTGTGCCGGTAGAAAATGTCGAGGTTAACGGCTCAAAAATACTCATCAAAAAGAGTGTGCCAAAGGGCTTTGCTGTGCGCGAAGTGGGGGAAAGTTACAAAAAAGGTGAAATTTTAATAAAAAAAGGCGCTCGTCTAAGCTACGCTGAGATAGCACTTCTTGCTGAGCTTGGTGTCTTTCACGTAAGCGTTTTCATACGCCCAAGAGTGGCGATACTAGCGACTGGTAGTGAGATAAAAGACCTTGGCGAGCCATTAGAAAATCCAGCACAAATTCACAGCTCAAACCACGTAGGGATCGCTATGCAGATACGCAAAATGGGTGCGGAGCCGATCCTTTGCGAGATCGTAAGAGATAAGGCCGAGCTTGTCGAAAAAGCGATCATAAACGCACTAAAATCAGCTGATATATTAGTGACGACTGGTGGCATAAGCATGGGTGATTACGACTTTGTAAAAGGCGCTTTAAATGAAAATTTTAGCCTTATCATCGAGGGTGCTGCAATAAAACCGGGCCGTCACATCAGAGTGGCAAAATCAGGTGACAAATATATCTTTGCACTGCCAGGATTTCCGTACTCGGCAATGGTTATGTGTGTGCTTTACGTGAGGGTCCTAATAAATGCGTGGTTTGGTCAAGAAGAGCCAAAGATCACGGCGATAATGGACGAAGACTATAAAAAACGCTCGCCATTTTTGGAATTTACAGCTGTAAATTTAGAAAATCGTGAAGGAAAAAATTTTGTAAATCTAAATGGCAAAAAGCTTGGCAGTTCAGCGATCGTAAATAATTTAACAAACAAAGCTGCACTTTTAATGATCCCAATGGATAAAGAAATTCTTAAAAAAGGCGAGATAGTAGAAGTCTTGATGATGCCTTGTTAAAAATTTTAAGGATAAAAGTTGAACACGTCAGAAATTCAAACAATTATAGTTTTTCTTATAATGGCATCACTTGCCTTTGGAATAGATCTTTTTGCTCATAAACATGATGAGAAAATTTCACTAAAACAAGCTGGCATTTGGTCTATCTTTTGGATAGGAGTTTCGGTACTTTTTGGTATATATTTATATTTTGAGCGAGGCAGCGAAATAGCAAGCCTTTATTTTGCAGGATATGCGCTAGAAAAGTCGCTCTCGGTAGATAATCTTTTTGTGATGATGGCGATTTTTTCATGGTTTAATATACCTGAAATTTATCGCCACAGAGTGCTTTATTTTGGCGTTATAGGAGCTATGGTATTTAGACTCATCTTTGTAGCCGTAGGTACGATGCTTTTTGCCATCTCGCCTTGGATGGAGCTAATATTTGCAGCAATAGTCGCATATAGTGCTGTAATGATGATAAAAAAAGATAAGTGTGATGAGGATATAAAAGATTATTCAAACCATATAGCCTATAGGGCAGTTTATCGCTTCTTCCCAGTTTTACCGCAGCTTTTCGGACATAGTTTTTTTGTTAAATTTAGCGAAATTTCTAAACAAATTTCAGATAGTCAAAAAACTACTCTTAACGATCAAATTTTAAGACTAAAAGCCACTTGGATAGCAACACCGTTATTCTTGTGCCTTTGCGTGATTGAGCTAAGCGATGTGATATTTGCTTTTGATAGCGTTCCAGCCGTCATTGCTGTGAGCAAAGATCCTGTGATTGTTTATTCAGCAATGATATTTGCGATACTTGGGCTAAGAACGCTTTATTTTGTACTTGAAGCACTCAAAAATTTTTTAAAATATCTAGAAATTTCTGTGATCGTGCTTTTATTTTTTATCGCAGCAAAGCTAGCTGTAAATGCGACTGCTCATATCTTTCATATCGGTTTTGAAATTTCTGCACAAATTAGCCTTTTTATCATTCTAGCCATTCTTGGAGTTGGGGTCTTAGCAAGCTTGATTAAAAAATAGCTACCACAAAAGTATACAAGCTAAAGTTAGGCAAGCTTAAAATTAAGAATTTATAAGCATAGAGCTTTATGTTTGGTGTCTAAATTCTTTAAAATTTTGCTTGCTTGTGCAAAAATTTATTACTGTATATTTATGCTACCGGCTGGGGTTGGCATATCGCCTTTCTCATCAGCAAATGGTGGCCCTTTTTGAAGTAAAGTGGTGATCTCGGATGCTACTTTTGGATCCATTTTTGCCATTATAGTTGATATCTTTTTGGCATCAAGAGCATAAAGTATGGTAGCCGCATTTGATCTAGGCATTTTAGAGAGCACCTCAGCCGCCGCGCCATCTTTCATCTTAGAATACGACTCATTGACTTTATCACTAGTCATTGTGCGAAGTTCTTTTAAAATTTTCTCATTTTTGGCGACCACTTCATCGATCTCTTTGCGTTTTTGCTCGATCACTTTCATTGTCGCATTTAGATCAGCTTCTTTTTTGGCAAGCTTTTTATTATTTTCTTCATAGGCTGCTGCCGAGCTTGCGCGAAATACCTCTAAAGCTTGGCGCTGTTCATCTATGATCTCAAGTTCCTTTGAAATTTCTTCTTTTCTAGCTTCAAAAATTTGCGTACAATCAACTGGCACTTCAAAACAAAATGCAAAATTTAAAATAATAAAGAATAATAAAACCGCTCTCATCACAACTCGCTCTTAGTTGTAAATTTCATCACCGCAAACTCATCAAGCGCAAGTGCTTCGGCCTTTTGTATGCGTTTTATCTCTTTTTTAAACTCTTCTTTTTCTAGATATTTCATCTTTTCGTACTCTAAATTTGCATTTTTATATTTATGTTCGTAATGCGAAACCTCTTTTTTAGCTATTTCAAGGCTCTCTTTGCAGGCATTTAACTCTTGCCTTGCTATCTTTATAAACTCTAAATTTTCCTTTAGCTCGCCTATATTGCCACTTTTTGGTAAGCAAAACTCCTCAAGCCTTGCTCTTAAATGTACTAAATTTTCTTCAAAATTTCTTACATTAAGCCTAGCAACGGCAAGCTTTGCCTCTACCTTATCCATCTCTTGTTTTTTTACGCGGACGATAGAGGTAAATTTGCTTTTCATCTAATGATCGTATCGCTTCTTTCAGGGCTTGTTGAGATATAGCCGATCTTTACGCCAGTTAGCTCTTCTATTCGCTCGATATAAGCTCTTGCATTTGCTGGCAGATCTTCATATTTGCTTATGCCTTTTACGCTATCCCAGCCTGCAAGTTCTTCATAGATAGGAGTTGCATTTTCAAGATCTGTTGGCATATAATCGATAGTTTCACCATTATATTGATAAGCTTTGCAAATTTTTACCACTTCAAATCCGTCAAGCACATCAAGCTTCATAAGCGCATAAGTATCGACACCGTCAAGCCTTGAAGCATATTTTACACTCACAGCATCAAACCAACCACAACGTCTGCGGCGGCCTGTTGTTGTGCCAAATTCCTTACCGATATCGCACATCTTATCGCCGCTCGTGCCTTTATCTTCTGTTGGGAAAGGACCAAAGCCAACACGAGTCGTATATGCTTTTATGACGCCTATTACTTCACCGATTTCTTTTGGATTTAGCCCAAGACCTGTGCAAGCACCTGCACTTATGGTATTTGAGCTAGTTACGTATGGATATGTGCCATGGTCGATATCTAAAAGCGTGCCCTGAGCGCCTTCAAGTAATACCTTTTTATTTTCATCAAGTGCCTTCCACACTAGGTTTGTAGTATTTGCGATAAATGGAGCCAAAACCTCTTTATATCTTTTTAGCTCTTCAAGCAATTCATTTTCATTAGGAATTTTTACACCAAGTGCGTCAAATACGCATTTGTTTGTCTCAAAATCATGCATCAAAGCATCGCACAAACGCTCTGGTTCAAGTAATTCGCCTACTCTGTGACCGCTTCTACTTATTTTATCAGCATAAGTTGGTCCTATGCCTTTGCCAGTCGTACCGATAGCCTTTTCACCCTTTAGTCTCTCTTTTGCTTGATCGATTTGGCTATGGTAACTTAGATTTAAATGTGCTTTATCGCTAATATAAAGTCTTCCCTCCAAATTTTCAAACTGTGCCATTTCAGTGATTAATACTTCTGGGCAAACAACAACACCATTGCCAATGATGTTTATGATATTTTTATGCAAAATTCCACTTGGAACAAGGTGAAGCGCGTATCTAACGCCATCAACCCAGATCGTATGACCGGCATTATGACCGCCCTGTGAGCGACAGATCATGTCATAGTTTAGTCCTAGCATATCAACTATCTTGCCTTTACCCTCATCACCCCATTGAACTCCAACTACTAAATCAGCCTTTCTCATTCTTACTTCCTTAAATTAATTTTTTCTTCTATCAATGCATCTGTATAAACAGCAAAACCACTATTTATTTTTCCGTCTATTTCGTAGCTACCACCACTTGCTATTATGCTGTTATTTCTTAAAAATCTAAAAAATAAACTATCGTAATATCTCATTTTCGAGTAATATAGCGGAACTATTCTTAAATTTTTATATTCTAAAGCGCTGGCTAAATTTCTCAAATTTTCAAGCGGCTCTTTTAGTTTACTTGGAGAAATTTTAATCACTTCATCCAGCTCATCAACTGACTTTAAAAGAGCAAGAGCGCTTAGCCATGGAACATTTTGAGATAAAATTTTCTCCATTTGTCCGTTTTCAAAAATTTCAATAGGCACACTTAAAATTTCACAAATTACTCTTGGAATTTGTATATTGCTCACTTGCAAAAATGTATCCATTTTTAGCTCATTAAGAAGCTTTGCTACGATATTTATACTTTTTAAAACATCATTTTCACCGATTAGCTCGGCTCCGATTTGATAAATTTCTTGACTTGGATAGCGAAAGACTGGCTGGATATAAAACCATCTTTTTGATTCGTTTGCCTTTAGCCTTCTAAGCACGATCCTTACAGTATCTACCGTGCTATCAGCTCTTAGGCTTATTTCGTGATTTAGGCTATCGCTAAAACGTAAAAGATTTGTCGCATCTACACTTAAATGCTGGTGATATGAGAAAAATGGCGTTACGATCTCGCTAAAGCCTTCATTTTCTAAAATTTCACTAGCTTTTTGTTCGATCTGTCTCTTTAGCTTTGCGCTACTGGCAAAGTATAGCTTGCTTCCATTTGGGATTTCATGCTCATAAACATTTAAAACATTTTCATTCATTATTTATTCGCTCCACTCAAATTTAGATCATTATCGCATAACAAAATTGCCTCATTAGCTAAATTTATTACGTTCTCTTTATCTATTTTTACAAGGATCGTATCTAAAATTTCAGCTAATTTTTCATTTATTGTTCTGATATCATCTACTTGATTTGCTATTTCGCTTTTTAATTTTTCACTTATTTTTTCATCGCATTTAAGTAAATTTATCAAACGAGTCATAAGCTCTTTTACGCCTACTATTTTGCAAAGCATATTGTAATTCTCATCATCTTGAAAATTTCTTACATTTAGCGGAGATGATAGAGTGAATTTAAATTTGAGCACATCATCCAGGCTAAGCTCTGGCGCAAAGAGCCGTCCCTGAAATCTACTAAAGCCAAATCCAACAAAAATTTCAAGCATGCTTTTATCTTCTAAATTTTTTATCATGACATCAAAATTAAATGTATCTGATACATACTTTATCATGCGTATGGTCTTTAGTGCTTCTACTGAATCAAAAATTTGTTTGCAAAATCTTTTATCTATATTAAATCTATTTGTTTTTAACATACCTAAAGCTTCTACCGAGCCAGAATAAGACGCAAAATCATCAAGCGAAAAGCTAACGCCTAGCTCCTTATAAGCATCGATATATCTAACAACATCATCTAAATTTACACCACTTGCAGAGTCAACGATATCTATGATTAACCCATTAGCGTCTAGCTGCTCATCTTTTAAAAGCTTTTTAAATTTCTCAAAAAACTCAGAAGTCATTAGCTTTTTAATGCATAAATTTACTCTAACTTTTGCATTTATTCCCTCTTTTAGCCATACAGCCCTAGCTTTTAAAGCATCTTTTAGCGTAAATAATGCGATAGCAACGACTGCTTTTGAGCCTTTTGCAAGCGGTAAGAAGTCTGATGGTCTTAATATCTTATCGCCATTTTTCCATCTAATAAATGCCTCAAAGCTACTAACTTCCCCACTTTTTATATCAATCTCAGGCTGATAAAGCAAGAACATCTCGCCAGCATCGATAGCTTCAATGATCTTTGAGTCATCTCTATATTCATTTTTAAAATACGTATCTTTTTTCGAATTAAATACATAATATTTATTTTTTCCATTAAGCTTTGCTTGATACATAGCCCAATCGGCTCTTTCAATTAGATCATCAACGCTAAGTGCATCGCCACTTAAGCTAATACCAATACTTACGCTAAGTTTTTTTTCATCATCAATAGAAATTTTACTCTGGCCCACTCTTAAGATGTTCTCAGCAGTCTCGTAAATTTCTCCCAAATTTTCATAAGGCATAGCACCTATAAACTCGTCCCCGCCTATTCTTGCAAATATTCCTTGTTTTGGAAAAATTTCATCTATTTTTTTTGAAATTTCTATTAGGATTTTATCGCCTACTTGATGTCCGTATCCGTCATTTATCGATTTAAAGTTATCAAAATCGACATAAAAGGCTGCTACTTTTAAGCTTTTTTTCGCTTGTTTTAGCAGATTTTCTAGCTTATTAAAAAGTAAAAATCTATTTGGTAGTCCAGTCAGCGTATCGTGATACGCGATAAATTCGAGATACTCTTTATTGTAGCAATCATCATTTGCGCTTGAAGCTAGTAATATATATCCCTCTTGATCGCCAAACGCGTTTAAAAGCTTACTTATGCTTATAACTTCGAGTCTATTTTTGCTTCGAACATCATGAATAAGACCTTGCCAAAAGCCAGTTATTTGAAGTGAATTTAAAATTTCATCTTTAATATCTTTTAGTCCGTTTTTAAAATTTATTATATCTTTTGAGTAAATTTTCTCTATAAAATTTTTATCTCCAGAAATGTCAAGCGTATCGAAAAAAGCGTCATTAGCATCTATGATCCTAAACTCATCATCAAGCATAATAATTTGCTCTTTTGCGTATGAGAAAATTTTTGCTAAAAGGTCTTGATAAGAAAAAAAGCTATTTTGCACACTAAGATCTTGCATTGTGCCTTTTATGATGCTTGCTTCACCATCATAAAAAGCTATTGCTTTTGCTCTAATCCTTACATAAATAATCTCTTTATCAGCCCTATAAAAACGCACTTCTCCATCATATACTTCACCTTTTTTTATAAGGTCAAAAAAGTCTTTAAAGCTTACAAATTCATCTACAAATATAGTTTTTGCACGTTCAAAATTTATACTCATATCTCCATTTAATGCATATCCGAGCGACTTGGCGATAGCATTTGGGATATAAAGGGTGTCGCTTTTTTTATCCCATGAAAAGACAAGCGCTTGGCTTGCCCAAAGTATGCTTTGAAAATATTTTAATTCAGCATCATATTTTTCTTGCAACTTTGCTATATCACTTAAGTCATTAAAAAAGTAGATGATCTTTTGCTCTTTATCAGCACCATTATCAATAAATTTTACTTTTATTTTAAATGGCGTTTTGTTGTTTTCATTTGTTTGCATATTGGCTACGAGATTTATCTCGCTATTTTTGCTACCTTTTTCAAAGAATTTTTTAGATTCATTAGAAATATTTACAGCAAACTCATCTAAACTTTCAGGGCTTATTAGATCTTTTAAATTTATAAGCTTCTTATCTTGTGCGACTTTAAAGACACTATCGATATTTTGCGTACTTCTTACGATAGAAAATGGATCGCTGCTTAAAGCTTCTGCTATTACATTTGGCGATAAAAACGAATAATCATTTATTGCTTCGTTATCCTTTTTCGTAAATTTTCCATCGTCAAGCTCATGTATAAGCATAAAATTTAGCCTAGAATCCCTTAGTTCAATCTGCGACTCTTGTAAAAATCCCTCTTTAGTGCCGCCATCTTTTGTTTTTAGCTTGATTTTAAAACTCATATCGCTATTTTGAGCGTCTTGTTTCATTTGCATAAACAATGCAAAATCGTCATCTATTAAATCATTTAAATTTAGCTCTATAATCTCATCTTTTGTGTAGCCAACAGAAGATAAAAATGCATTACTAGCATCAATAATATCGCCGCTATAAGCATCATAAACTACTATTTTCAAAAAGCTTTGCTCAAAAATATAGCCAAATCTACTTTTGTATTCTTCTAGCCCATCAGTTGCTTTTTTGGTTTCTATCTTTAGCTTGTTTATTCCATTTTTTATATCTTCAAATTCTGTTACATTTAAACTTCGTCTTATCTCGTATTCATCGCCATCTAAAGTATCTCTTACCTCTTTTAAAGCTGGCATTATTCTATTTTTTATAAATTTCACATCTCTAACCCACAAAATTAAAGAAGATATAAAACAAAAGATCGATAGCCAAAATAACACAAACTGCATAAAGATATGAAAATGTTTCGTTGAAGCGGTAATAACAAAAATTTTATACTCTGGCATATAGCTTATGAGATAAAAGCCCATATGGCTTAAAGAAAATATTATTTTATCCTCTTTAAACTCGTCGCCAAGACTCACATAAGGCAAAAACATCGATTCATCAAATTTTTTATAAAACTCATCTCTTGATAAATTTCCATATTTATCTACCAGATAAGCATAAGTTTTGCTTTTATCATCGTAACCTACATTAGTGTAGTTTTGCAAAAATTTTATATCAATTTGAACTAAAATGCTGCCTCCATTTTTTAGTCCATAAGATGCATAAATGTCTCTAAAACGACTGTTTTTATAAACTCGATCTGATACTGTAAATTTTCCAGCATCTGTCTCGTTTAACCTAAGCCGAGATAGATCCTTTTCGGCTATGTTATCAGCACCTAAAAATCTCTTTGAATAGAGTAAATTTCTATTTTTATCAAAAACATAAAAAGCTATATAAAGATCGTTTTTTGTTGAATTTTTATCAAATAGCATATCGCTAAGACCTGCTTCAACCATTTTTGATTTTAAAAATAGATCGTTTTTTATTATAAAAAAGCTATTTGAGATTGATGATTTTATATTTGAATTAGTTGAGCTAAGATCATACTTTATATCGTTCGTACCAGCACAAACTACAAATAATGCTAAAAATATAAATGAGAGTAAAAGTAAAATAGCCTTTGTATAAAACATTTTTACTATTTGAAGGCTGGTTTTTTGTTTCTCAAGCACGATAGACACCTCGTTAGTTTAGGTTTTGGCTCTGATTTTATCCCATTTTTACTTGATTTGGGTTTATAAAGGTAAGTATTTATTTAGAATTTATTGATTTATTTAAAATTGAGCCAAAAATTTATTTAAAATTTGGCTCAAATATCTTAATAGATCCAAGTAACGATATCAGAAATTTCTCTGCGAAGTTTTTTTGGCTGTGGATTTAGGCGGTAGCCAAATGGCACCATGATAGCCACTCTTTGAAAGCTCTCATCAAGCCCCAAAAGTTCATTTAAAGCGTGTCTGTCAAAGCCTTCTATCGGGCAACTATCAATGCCCAAACTTGCAGCTGCATTCATCATATTTGTGGCGATTATCATGCATTGTTCATGTGACCACTGAAATGTTAGCTCATCATCATTTTTAAAATTTGCTAGCAAAAAGTCATGATAAAATTTTTGCCTTGCAGCAATGGCTTCAGGATCTTTGTTGGTATTTCTAGCGATTATTTTATTAACGTAGGTGCTTCCAAATTTTACCTCTTTGATCTTAGCTAAAACGACAACTAAATGCGAGCAAGATGTGATTTGCGCTTGATTCCATGAAAGAGCTTTTATTTTTTCCCTAAGCTCTTTATTTTGAACAACTAAGATATCCCACTGCTCAAGGCCAGTTGAGCTAGGGCTTAACCTACCAGCTTCTAGTATAAAATCAAACTCTCCAGCACCGATTTTTTTGCTTTCGTCAAAAACCTTGCAAGCATGACGAAATTTTAAAATTTCAAGATAGTTCATCATCTCTCCTTTGTAGTTTTTGAAATTATAGAATGGTTAAGTAAATTAAAAGATTTCGCTAACGCAATGGATAGCATGCTATTTTTAAAAAATTTATCTTAAAAATATACCAAACTCGCTCTTTGACACCGCAGAGCCAACGATAGCTGAGTGCTCATAACCTACTTCTTTTAAGCGTTTTACTGCAAGCATCGCGTCCTTTTCGCCAACTGCGAGCAAAAGTCCGCCTGAAGTTTGTGCATCAAATAGCAAAATGTCAGCTTCTTTGTCTATAAAATGTTTTGCAAATTCGCGGTTTTTATAGCTTCCTTCTGGAATAATGCCCATATCTGAAAATTCCTTTGCGCTTGCAATGATTGGCACGTTTTTTTCATAAATTTCAAAACTGATCTTTTCATTTAGCATTTCGCTTAAATGCCCCAAAAAGCCAAATCCAGTCACATCAGTAGCGCCGTAGACTTTGATGCCATCAAGTGCTTTTAATGCATAAAAATTTAGCTGTGCCATAATAGTTGCAGCCTCTTTTATTTGCTCGATGCTTAATAAATCAGCCTTTATTGCTGTACTTAAAATGCCGCTTCCAAGGGGCTTTGTAAGTATCAAAACATTGCCATTTATGGCTGTATTATTTGCCCAAAATTTATCAGGATGCACCCTTCCAGTGACGCTAAGCCCATAATACATCTGCTGTGTCTCAATCGTATGCCCGCCAACGATTATACCGCCGCACTCTTTTACTTTATCGGCTCCGCCTTGCAAAATTTCTCCTAAAATTTCAGGCGCCAAGTTACAACTATCAAAGCCTACGATATTTAGAGCATTTATCACCTCACCACCCATTGCAAAGACGTCGCTTAGGCTATTTGCAGCAGCGATTTGACCGTAAATAAATGGATCATTTACCACAGGCGTTATAAAATCAAGCGTTTGAACAAGTGCAAGATCACTTGAAATTTTAAAAACACTCGCATCCTCGTTAGAATTGGTGCTTGAGAGCAGATTTGGATGAGATAAATTTAAGCTACTAATCGTTTTGTTTAGACCCGACGGGTCAAGCTTAGCAGCTCAACCAGCGGCTCTAACGAACTGCGTAAGCTTTTTGTCGTAGTAGATCATAATTTGATTTGCTCGTGAGTTGAGAGTATATCGATGATCTCATAAGCATTTGAAATTTCGCCAATTGCAAGATCACTTACTAGCTTATAAGCCTCCAAGCAGCTTCCGCAGCTTAAAATTTTAACACCAGCAGCTTCAAGATCTTTAAGCGGCTTAAAGCTTGGATGTGAGCGGTTTGTAGTCATCTTTACAGCGTTATTTACGCAGATTATTATCTTTGGTTTTTTCTCAACTTGAAGAAAAGCTCCCAGGAATTTTGATAGTAAATTTATTCCTACTTCGCCACTTCCCGCGCGCTCTTCATTTAGATAGAGTACTTTATTATTTTTTGGTGTTATGTCGCAGACAAACTCATCAAAATTTGTAAGCTCAAGCGCATTTTTACCTTTTGTAGCTAAAATTTTAGTCTCGTTGCCATTGCTTTCTAGGCTAAATTCTATATTTTGATTTTTTAAAAATCTTGAAATATTTTCTTTTGGGGCTAGTGCATTTACCAAAATTTCTAAGCTTTCACCTTCACTTAAGCCATCAAGTGCATTTTTTGTCATTATGACTGGTTTTGGACACTCTAAATTTCTACAATCAATTGTTGTCATGATTTTTCCTTTTGCAATTAGTATTTCAAACCTTGAAACTAGTTTGGATTATAGCCAAAAAAATATTAATTATTTTAAAAATTTTAATGTATAAATTTGAGATAAAAGAGAGCTTTGACCTCGCTTACTAGCAAGGTCAAAATAAAGTTAATTATTTTAAATTTGTATAAGACTTTTCATAATCAGATACTGGAATTTTATTTTCTCTAACGAGCTCTTGATACCAGTAGTGATGAAGAACATAAACTTCTTCTTCCTCTTTATATCCAGTAATCATCGACCAAATAGCACCATGAATAGCAATAGCTGCCATATAAATATGAACTAAGAAAAATACTGCACATGCAATGCCAAGACAGTTATGGATAATTACGCTGTATCTTAAAAGATCAATTTGTGTAAGACCAAACCAAGAAGCAACCGCTGGCTCTTTGAAGTCCGTAAAATACATAATCGCGCCAGTAATTATCATAACGATACCACCAGGGATAGCGATCCAGTACCATGCTTTTTGACCAGCATTAAATTTACCAGCTGGAACAGGTCTCTTTTTCTTTGATAAATAGCCACCAACTATCATCATCCATCTGATATCATAAATTGCCGGAAGCATTCTCTTTGTCCAGGTAAATAACATAGGAAGCACAGAAATAGCAAAGATCACAGTTGCTGTATCGTGCAAGTATCTACAGAAACGCACAAATGTTCCACCGCCAAGCTCTGCGCCCCACATAATGATGATACCAGTTGGTACTAAAATGATCCATGAGATCGCTGCCAAACCATGAGCTATACGTATAATCAATGAAAAGGCAAATACTTTTTTACCATCATGGCTAAAATGTTTTGGTCCGATGATTAAAAAGTGTAATGCAAATGCTCCAATAACAGCCAAAATGATAGAAAGTGCTGCTATTGCAAAATAATCATTACCTTGGATAAAAGTAAATATCGGCCCCAAACCTTGTTCGTATGGCTTGATATTTTCTATCCTTTCAGCCGCCCAAATGGCACTATTATATTGATTGACGCCAGTTGGTCCTTGAGTTGCCATTGCTGTTACAAATAATGTAAAAAGCAGAGTAAGAATTCTCGTCATTGTAGTCCTTTATGAGTTTGAGCTTAAACGATTTAAGTATTGGTTAAATACGTTAAATCGCATAGCTACGCTATTTTGGTCGCTATTATATCAGAGCTAATCACAAGCAAACCTTAGCAAAAAAGATTACTAAAAATTTTATAAAAAATATTTAAGCTTTGTTAACTTTTAGAGTTTTTTGATCTGAAAATTTAGCTAAAATAAAGCCAAAATTTAGTTAAAAAGGACTGCGCTATGCATCTTCTTTGCCTTATATTTGATGAGTACGAGACGCTTGATCTTATGGGGCCAGTGGAGTTTTTAGCAAGGGTGCCTGAAATGAGGATAAGCTACGTTTCGTTTGATGGCGGGATGAAAAGAAGCAAACAAGGCTTTTTTATAAAGACCAAAAAGCTTAGTAAGATGCCAAATGAGAGCGTTTTGCTACCCCCTGGAGGTCAAGGCACAAGAGCGCTTGTAAATGATAGTGAGTTTATCTCAAGACTTAAAGAGTGCGTTTTGGCATCTAAATTTTGCCTAAGTGTATGCACTGGCTCAGCGCTCATCACTCGCACAGGAGTGCTTGACGGACTAAAGGCTACCTCAAATAAAAGATCGCTTGAGTGGGTAAAAAGTTGCGGCGAAGCTGTAAAGTGGCAAGAGCGCGCCAGATGGGTGAGGGCAGGTAAATTTTATACAGCTTCAGGCGTGGCTGCTGGCATGGATATGGCGCTTGGATTTATCAGTGATCATTTTGGCAAGGAGCTAGCCCAAAATATCGCAAACGAGACCGAATACAACTGGCAAGAAAGCTCAAAGATAGATAAATTTGCCAAAATTTATGGATATTAATCTATAAAAATTTTATAGATATACATACAAACATACAAATGAACTTTTAGTATTTAGCTATCAAAAGCTAACCAAAACACTAGTGATTAGTTTCTGCGTCTATACTCTTCGTATCCAAATTCACGGATCATCTTTATCTCACCATTTTCTTTTAAAAGCACTAAATTAGGCAATTTAATGCCGTTAAATGTCGTGTTTTTGACGATGGTATAGTGAATTTGATCTTCAAATATGACGCGGTCGCCGATTTTTAGCTCGCTATCAAATTTATACTCCGCATCGCCCGCTTCAAGACCCACTATATCGCCAGCTAGGCAGGTATTGCCGCCAAATCTATAAGCAAATTTGCCGTTTTCACTCTCGCCTCTAACGGCTGGGCGGTAAGGCATGAGCACGGTATCTGGCATGTGCGCCTCAGCTGAGGTGTCAAGGATGGCGATATCTTTCTCGTTGTGCACGATGTCAAGCACGCTGCTTATCAAAAAGCCAGTTTGCCAGCCCACAGCCTCGCCTGGCTCCAGATAGACCTCCACGCCGTATTTTTCGCGAAAGCGTCTAATTATCTTTATAAGCAGCTCCACGTCGTAATCAGCCCTCGTGATGTGGTGGCCGCCGCCCATATTTATCCACTTCATTTTTGGTATAAACTCGCCAAATTTCTCCTCAAATGCCTCTAGCACGACCTGTAAGCTGCTAGCACTCTCCTCGCAAAGTGCGTGAAAATGTAGCCCAGTGATGCCATCAAGAAGCTCAGGCTTAAAGTTTGCCCTTGTAATGCCAAGTCTACTAAATTTACCGCATGGGTTGTAGCTATCAGTCGGTGCTAGCGAGACCTCTGGATTTACGCGCAGGCCGCAGATGATGCCATTTTGCAGGGCAATGCCTTTAAATTTTTGCCACTGAGCAAAAGAGTTAAATGTGATATGCTTTGAAATTTTTAAAATTTCATCAAAGTCCTCCTCTTTAAACGCTGGGCTATACGTATGGATCTCGCCTTTTACGTATTCGCTTGCAAATTTTGCCTCATGAAGCCCACTGCAAGTCGCACCATCAAGATAAGAGCCAACCATATCCATCACGCCGCTAAATGCAAAGCCCTTAAGTGCTACCAAAATTTTAGCTCCGCTTTGCTCCTTTACGTACCTTAAAAGCTCTAAATTTTTACGTACTTTTACCTCTTCACAGACGTAGGCTGGGGTTTTTATGCTCTTTAAAATTTCGTTCATTTTTACTCGCTTTTTAAATTTTTAAATAAGTATATCTAAATTTATTTTTAAGTAAAATCAGCAAAAATCTCAAAGGATAAAACGTGATAGAGATCGAATTTCTTGGGCCTATCGGGCTTGAAAATATAAAAGTAGAAGTAAAAAATTTAGGCGAAGTAAAAGCGGCTTTAAGCCAGAAAGAAGAGCTTAAAAAATGGCTAAATATCTGTGCGGTTGCCGTAAATGACGAGATCGTAAGCGATATAAATTTTGCTCTTAAATCAGGTGATAAAATTTCTATCTTACCACCAGTTTGTGGGGGCTAAGATGCAAATTTATAATGGAAGTTTGGATGTTCAAAGCATCACAAACGAGTGGTATGAACGCTTTAAGTATAAAAACTGCGGCGCACTCATCACTTTTGTTGGAATCGTAAGAGAGGAAGGCGGCATTTCGGCACTTAGCTTTGATATCTATGAGCCAATACTTAAAAAATGGCTAGATGCCTGGGAAGAGCGAGCCAAAAAAGAAAATGCCTACGTACTCTTTGCTCACTCAAAAGGCGATGTGGCGGTGCATACGAGCTCTTATGTAGCAGGCATTGTGAGCCCTCAAAGAAAGGTCGCGCTAAGGCTCATAAACGAATTTGTCGAGGACTTTAAGGCAAATGCGCCGATCTGGAAATATGACGTGATAAATGGCGAGAGAATTTATGCAAAAGAGCGCAGCCAAGCGATAAATGGTGCTGGAATTTTAGCTTAAAAGGAAAAATGATGATAACAAAAGAGAGTAAAAAAGATGTTTTTTGGGCGCTAGCCTTTGGGCTTGGGCTTTTTATATTTAGCATCGTTGGCTACTTTTATCTAGCTCTTGGCACAGCGTCTCTCTTTGGCATCATCATTGGCGCTCTCTCAGTGTTCTTTTGTATCAGAAAAATTTTTCAAAACAACTTTTTACGTATTGAAGATGATGGATTTATCATCACTAAAGGCTCAAAAAGCATAAAATTTTACTTTAAGGATATCGACGAAATCGCCATTAAGAGTTTTGGCGATAAGAAAAAAGTTGAAACTTTGAGTGTAAAATTTAAGAAAAACCGTCTTGATAGAGATGCTTGCTTTGGATTAGTGCAACCACTAGGTGATGATTTGATCATCATTTTTGATAAATATGAACTCTCAAAATTTACCATTTCAAAAGAGCTAAGAGATAGGCTTAATAATTTTAGAGCATAATTAAATCAACCTATAATCTAAAAATTTTTATATAACAATTATCAAAATTTTATACATTTTTTCACATTAAATTTACACCATTTAACTACTCTTGCAAAAATAAAATTAAGCATTTTATCTACAATAAGCTCGTAAATGTGGATTAAAAATTTAAAGGATGACTTACATCAACTTTTATAAAGGGTTTTGCTACTACAATTCTGATAAAAGAAATCATAATTATATCTTTAAAAGGAGTTTACATGAGGCCCATTTTAAGCCTAGCAGTTCTTTCATCACTGCTTCTAGCAAATGAAGCAAATTTAGATATTATAAAGCCTATTAGAGAATTTGCTCCGCCACCAGTCATTACGCCAAACGTTGCACAAAGTGCCTTTGTCGAAAATCAATTTGACCGCACTCAAAGAGGCGAATACCCATTTGTTACAAATTTACTTGATAACTCAGCTGATATGTTTCATATCTCAGCTGGAATGTATGGCAAAAGCTTTTACAATTCATCGCTTTTTAAATATCGTGGCGCAAATTTTTACACCATTTTAAATGCAAATTTCACCAAAGCAAATAATTATAAAGATGGAAGTGGCAAAAGATGGGACTATGGCTACAATAGGCAAGGCCAAAGTGCTATCTTAGGCTTCGTACCAAATGATCTTAGCGAGCTTAGACTTACGTTTTTAAGGGATAATATTGATAAAGACAAGCAGCCAGAGCACGTGATGGATGCCTTTAAAACGACAAGAAAAGTCGGCAAACTAAATATTAGATTAGGCGAAGAAGATCTTTCAAATACGCTAAATTTCGATTTTATCCTAAAAAAGGTTGAGCGAAAAGCTGATAATTTTCATCTAAGAGATGCTACTCCAAATGTGAAAGTGGATTTAAAGAGAAATATATTTGAGGCAAATTTAAAGTATGATGCTGACTTTGCAAGCTTTCACAATCAAATAGGCGCTGGCTTTGAAAAGGATAAACATGACGGCAAAAGATACATGAAGCAAGGCAACAACTGGGTCTTTAACGGATATAGATTTGCTGATGTTAGAAATGATAAATTTATGCTCTTTGATACACTTGCTTATAAATTCAATGAAGCAAATGAAGCTTCTCTTGCCTTAAAATATGAAGAGCAAAGAAGTAAATTAAATGGTATCGACACTAAATTTTTTGTGCCAAATCCGATCGCACCTAATACCACTCGTAAATTAGTTCGTCAAATTTATGGTGAAGACGTAAGCGATAAAATCAAAAAAGACGCTTTTAGTGCAAGTTTAAAATATAAATTTACACCAAATGACAAGGATAGCTACTTTGCAAAACTTGAGAGCTTATCTCGCTTGCCAAGCAATATGGAGCGTTTCAATGCACTTTATGGTCCAGACGATAAAGGCTGGATAGCAAATCCGAATTTAGAGCCAGAAAGGCACAATAGAGCAGTTCTTGGCTTTAAATTTGGCAGTGAGTTTTACAAAGAATACCTAAACTCTCTACAAAACAAAGATGCCTTTAGCTTTAGCGGACATTTCATCGCTGATAGCGTTAAAAATTTGATCATTTTTGATAGACGCCACTCAAAGGCTGCGATGCCACTAATAAATAAAAATGCCGTCATCTCAAGAAACGTTGATGCAACGCTTTATAGTGTAAATTTCAATACAGAATATAGCTTTGCAAGGCACTTTGGGTTAAAAAGCTCACTTTACTACAACTACGGACAAAACAAAACCGATGGCAGACCACTTTATCAAATAAGGCCTTTTGAGGCAAATTTTGCATTTGACTACAAAGACTATGCAAGCTTTGGCAGCTATAATCTTGGCACCGCACTAAGGCTAGTTTCAAAGCAAACTAGAGGCGATTTTAGCAAGCAAAATGGCCTAGGTATCGACAAAAAAAGAGGCTGCAAAAGGATTTGGTTTGCTTGATCTTTATGGCGGCGTAGAGTTTAAAAATAAAGTTGGCATAAGATTTGGCGTAGCAAATTTATTTGACAAAGATTATGCAGAATTTATCAGCGGTGATCACGTGGCAGCACTTGATCCAGTAGTCGTTCATGCCCCTGGCAGGACATTTTTCATTAGTTTCCACAGCAGTTTTTAAAGGAGAAAAAGATGTTAAATAGAAGAAAATTTTTAGGACTTAGCACAGCTTTAGGCGTTAGCGCATTTGCACCAAATTTATTTGCAAAAGAGAGCTTTACTATGTGGGGTGCACCAGCGATCCCAAGCGTTATCATGGCGGTTGCTGCGCTGCAAGGCGAGTTAAATAAAAATTATGATGTAAGCCTAAATATCTGGAAAACACCAGATCAGCTTCGTGCAGGCGTGGCTAGTGGGGATATCAAGGTCACGATGTCGCCATCAAATGTCGCTGCAAATTTAAGAAATCAAGGGCTTGATTTTGCGATGTTAAATTTACTGACACTTGGCGTTATGAACGCTATGGTTAAGGATGAAAAGATCAAAAATTTAGAGGATTTTGTAGGCAAAAAGCTTATCATGCCATTTAGAGGTGACATGCCTGATCTTGTTTTAAGAGCGCTTTGCAAGAAGCGAGGCATAGACGTTAGCAAAATAGACATCACCTATACAGCAACGCCTCCTGAAGCCCTACTTTTATTTTTACAAAAAGATTTTGACATTTTAATAGTTCCACAACCTCTTGGCGAAGCGACTATTTTGCGTGGTAAAAAAGCAGGCGTTAGCGTGCATTATTCAGTTGATTTTCCAAAAATTTGGGGCGAGAGCTTTGGCACAAAACCAATAATCCCAATGGCTGGCATTATCGTAGAAAGAGGCTTTTACGAGAAAAGCTTAAGTCTATTTGACACGCTTCATAGCGATCTTAAAAATGCACTTTCTTGGATACTTGAGAACAAGCAAAGTGCAGCAAAGATAGGCTCAAGCTACTTGCCAGCTCCGGAAGTAGCACTTGCAAATGCTTTTGATAAGGCAAATCTAACAGTAACAAAAGCAAATGAGCTACAAAATGAGATCATGGCATTTTTTGAAGAAATTTATCAGTTTAATCCAAAATTTCTAGGCGGCAAGATACCAGATAAAGGTCTATTTTTATGATACTAATCGATGGCATTAAAAAAGATCGCTCAAGCTTTTTAAAAATAATTGACTATTTTTGGGGCGGATTTAGCGGATTTGCCGTAGTTTTTTTGATCTTAGCCATTTGGCAAGTGGGAAGCGAGTTTAGCTCCCCACTCCTACTTCCACCACCAAAAGATGTATTTTTAAAAGCCTGTGAAATTTTAAAAGATTATAAAAACAGCGAGATAAACATAACGCTTTGCAGATCACTGATTGGAGTTTGCTCGGCAACATTTTTTGGTATATTTTTAGGGCTAATAGCAGGTAGTTTTAAAAGTTTTGCAGCCTTTTTAAAGCCTGTTATCATCTTGCTTTTGTCAATGCCGCCGATTATTTGGATAGTGCTTGCTATTTTTTGGTTTGGATTTGGAAATTTTAGCACCGTTTTTACTATCTTTATAACCGTTTTACCGCTTACTTTTGCAAGCTCGGCAGTTGCTATGAGTAGCGTAGATGAGGAGCTAAAAGAGATGTTTGACGCTTATAATCTAGGAATTTTAAAAAAAATAAGACACCTTTACATCCCGCATCTTACGAGCTACATAATAAGCTCTATTAGCGTAGCTGTCGCAATGGGCGTAAAGATAGTCATAATGGCTGAGCTACTAGGTGCAAATAACGGCATGGGAGCAAAGATAGCAAATGCAAGGGCAATGCTTGAAACAACCGAGGTAATGGCATATGTTCTTTTAAGCATCACTCTTATCATGCTTTTTGAATACCTCATCATCGAGCCATTAAAAATAGCTTTGATGCCTTGGAGAAGATGATGCTTGAGCTTAAAAATGTAGAGTATGAAATTTTAAGAGATAAGGTCGTAAGGAATTTTAGCCTAAATGTAAAAGGTGGCGAGGTAGTGACGCTTTTTGGGCCATCTGGATGTGGCAAGACAACGATACTTCGGCTTATTAGCGGACTAAATGAGCCTAGAAAAGGAAAAATTTTTAATAGCTTTAAAAAGACTACATATTTTTTTCAAGAAAATCGCCTGCTTACATGGAAAAATGCTCTTGAAAATGTACTTTTGGTTATGAATAAACCAGACATTAACGCTGTTTTAGAGCTTTTTAAAAAGGTTGGACTAAGTCAAAAGGATACTTTAAAATATCCAAGTGAGCTAAGTGGCGGTATGAGGCAAAGAGTCGCTTTTGTAAGGGCGGTCGTGACAAAACCTGATCTGCTTTTGATGGATGAGCCTTTTTCTGGGCTTGACTATGATATGAAAGAAATTTTAATTGAGATTATTGGCCAAAGAGTGAGCGAAGGTATGAGCGTAGTTCTCGTCACACACGATAGAATGGAAGCTGTAAAGATGTCAAATAGAATTTATTTCCTATCAAGTAAAGGCGCAGTTATACAAAGAGAACTTGAAATAGACAAAGATTTCAAAGAGCGTGATTTTACTTTTATTAGCAAGATGATAGATGAAAATTTCAAAGGGCAAATTTATTATGATTAATAATTTTTTTACTCATCCTATGAGGATATTTTTCTTAATGAGTGCCGCCTGTGCGGTGCTTGGTGCTAGTGTGTTTTTTACTCCAACTGATTTTGTGAGTTTGCATAAATTTATATTTTTGCAACTCTTTTTAGCGCTTGCTTATGCTGGATTTTTGCTAACTGGACTAACTGATTGGACAAATTTTCAAGCATCTTTAAAAATACACGCCTATATATTATTTTCACTCTTTTTTATAAGCTTTATCTTGACATTTTTTAGCCTATTTTTAGCACACTGCTTTATCACTCTTTTTTGGCTTTACTTGGTTTTGCTTTGTGTTTATATGATCTGGCGAGATAAAAATGATGATCAATTTGGCGTGCTTGGCTTTTTGTTTGGTATTTTAGGCTTTGAAATTTATTATCTAGTAAGCGGCAATGAAAAATTTCTAAATTTACAAGTTTTTATCCACGCAATAGCTATCTTACTCATCTCATACCGCGTTAGTGTCGTGCTTGGAAAAGAAGCGCTAAAAAGAGAAAAAGGTATGGATGAAGCTGTTTTTGTGCCAAATTTTATCTATAAAAATATCGCTATCTGCTGCGTTTGTGCCTTTTTACTTTTAAATATATTTTTTGAAGCAAGCATGGGTGTCTATTATGCTGCGATAGCTTGTGGAAGTGCGGTACTTGCAAAGCTTAAAGAGTGGCACTATAAAGAGCTTTTTAAACATAGCTTTGTGCTTTTATACTATTTTATGCAGCTATTTTTAGCGGTTGGATTTTTAGGAATCGGCTTTAGCGGTATTTTTGGGCTCCATCTTGAAACAAATTTTATGCACCTAATAGCAATAAATGCGGTAATTTTTAGCGTGATGCTTATATTTAATGTCGCAGGACTTCGTCACAGCGGACAAGAACTTGAGTTTTTACGCCTTAGTAAGGTTGCTTTTATTTTAGTTCTTTTAGCTGGTGTTAGTAGAGGAATTTTGGCTTATTTTTGGAGTGGCTTTTACATTCATTTACCAGCAACACTCATAGCAATCGCTTTTGTTTTTTGGCTCATAAATTTTTATGCGATCTTTAGGGATAACGATTTTAGCGATGACCCAGAGTAAGAAGTCATTAAAAATTTATTCATTAATTAAAAAGAGTTTTTAAGTCTTTTTTGAAGTAAGTGGATATATAATTTACGATATTTATTATCAATATTATAAAAAGGATTCTTTATGAACAAACTTACTTATGTTGCTTTAGCAGCTTCATTTTTTGCAGTTTCAGCTCTTGCATTTAGCGTAGAAGGTGAACCAAAGGTAACATTTACTGGCTATAAGCTAGCAAATAAAACAGCCGTACCAGGTACTTTTAAAACAATAAATTTTAAAAGTCAAGAAAATGCAAATTTTGCTGATTTTTTAAAGAGCTTTGAATTTAAGCTAGAGCCAAAAGATATCGACACAAAGCTACCTGACCGCGATAAAAGGATTGGCATTATTTTCGATGGCAAGGCAGTAGATGGCAAGATCGTAGCAGTAAATGGCGACGATAAGGCTGGAGAAATGGATGTTGAGCTTAGCATAAATGGCAATTCAAAAACTTTTAAAACAAAATATGAAGTGCAAAATGGCAAGCTAGTAGCAAAATTTTCAGTTGATCTTGTAAATGATTTGAAGCTAAATGAAAGCTTTGATAAATTTGCCGCTGCCGCCAAACCATTTCACGGCGGAAAGAGCTATCCAGATGTAGATGTTGGCTTTGAAGCGGTGATAAAATAACTTTCAAATTCGGCGCCAGTAAATTAGCTTGCGCCGAAGTTACCTCTTTATCCTAGTTTCTTATTTTGTGATACCGAAAAATCGAAGATGACGGATTTTTCATACAAAAAGGCGGCAAGAATGAGAAATTTTATTTTAAAGATATCGATGAAATCGGCATCCCCGAGATAGACGCCAAGCGCAAAATTAGTGTTTCAAACATAAAATTTAAAAAAAGGCAGGCTAGCATATGGCCTCATGCAGCCTAGCGACGATGATAACGCCGTGATATACGACAAATACGAACTCCCAAAGCACGAGATTTTTAAAATTTTAAAGCAGAAATTTGAGGTTATGTGTAAATAAAATCAAAAATTATTTTTTGTTTATAGTCAAAGTATATTTATTGAATCTATCTATTAAATTAAAGCCGTTATCTAGTACGCTTATTAATGTAAGAACTGTGATTATTGCGGCTACTATTTGCCACCATCTAGCTGTCTTTACGCTAAGAATTTCAAATTTTTCTTTTGCATGTGTTAAAATTTCTTCTAATTCGTCATCTTGCTTGTATAGGTGCCTTATTTTTTCATAAATTGTAAGCGTTTCCCTTGAATTTATACCATAATTACCAAATAAGTCTAATCGCAAATTAACAATCTTATCTCTCATTGTCAAAATATCGCGATAATATCTAAAGTTCCTAAAAAATATATACCTTTGAGGCGACTGCCTTAGTGCTTTTACAAATTCTAATTTCATTTCATCGTTTGATATAATTAATAACTGCAAAATTAATACTTTTAAAACATTTGTCGATAAAATATGCTTTCTTTTTGGATATGAAGTGTAGTATAATACTGTACTCTTATTAAAATAAATCATTAGTTTATTAGAGTCAGATGTAAAAATGTTTTGTTCATTAATATTCTTAATACCACATTTTTCAGAATATGTTCTTATGTTTGCTTTACTTACTGTATCACTATCGTTTTCTGTCAAAAATACAAACAAATTCTTATAGTATAAGTCAATATTTTCTTCGGCTATTATGCGAACCCCGAACAAGATATTAAAATCTTCTAAGAATATAAAATAAATAGTAGATGGTAACCGTTCAAATAACTCTACGTTTCTTTTTATTTTTGTATTTAAATCCTGATTCTGTGAAATATAGTTTTTTAATTTACTTATACAATCCGCTAGTTCTTTTTCATTTCTGCAACATTTGGTCTTACGTATTATTTCTTTAGCTTCCTCGTCATTTTTGCACGGTATTCCTCTATTATAAAAACTTGATACTTTATTAAAAAAGCTATCTTTATGATTTTTCATAGAGTCCAATGTCGTAACAGTATATTTTTTTATTTTAAAAGCCCAAAATTTATCTTTATAAAATATTTCTTTTTTAGGTTGCTCAAGCTCAAAATGATTGTAAAAAAGTTTTTGGAAATTACGATAAAAATCATCTTTAGTGCGAGAGGTATCTTTTTTTGCGACGAGAATACTTTTGATACTCTCGTCTCTTATAACGTATGATTCATAGTAGATTTTATTTATCACTCTACCTCATACCTTTCTCCGGGTTTCATTTCGATTATCTCCCACGGCAAGCCCTGCCTGTTTAGCTCGTCCATGAAAGGCTTGGCGTCGAAATTTTCCATATTAAAGACGCCTTTTCCGCTCCAGATGCCCTTTGCAACCATCATCGAGCCGATCATCGCAGGTACGCCCGTCGTGTAGCTCACCGCCTGCGCGCCCGTCTCGGCGTAGCAAGCCTCGTGGTCGCAGACGTTATAGATATAGACTTGACGCTCTTTGCCATCCTTGAGCCCGCGTATCACGCAGCCGATGTTGGTTTTGCCCTTCGTGCGAGGGCCGAGGCTTGCGGGATCAGGTAGCAAGGTTTTTAGAAACTGTATCGGCACGATCTTTACGCCGTTATGCTCGACCTCGTCTATGCGCAGCATGCCGACGTTTTCTAGGCATTTCATATGCGTGAGGTAGCTTTGTCCAAAGGTCATGAAAAAGCGGATTCGCTTTAGTCCCTTGATGTTTTTTACTAAGCTTTCTAGCTCCTCGTGATAGAGCAGGTAGCTGTCCTTGACGCCAACTTTGGGGTAGTCCCATTTAAACATTATCTCCATCGGCTCGGTCTCTTTCCACTCGCCGCGCTCCCAGTAGCGGCCTTTTGCGCTCACTTCGCGTAGGTTGATTTCGGGATTGAAATTCGTCGCGAACGGATATCCGTGATCGCCCGCGTTGCAGTCTAGGATGTCGATCTCGTGGATCTCGTCAAAGAGATTTTGCTGCGCGTAGGCGCAAAATACGTTCGTCACGCCAGGATCAAAGCCGCTTCCCAGCAGCGCCATCGTGTTTGCGGCTTTAAACTCGCCGTCCTTCGCCCACTGCAGCTTGTACTCAAATTTTGCGGTGTCGGGGTGCTCGTAGTTTGCTGTGTCGATGTATGGGATGCCGGCGCGAGAGCACGCGTCCATGAGAGTTAGGTCTTGATACGGCAGCGCGACGTTTAGCAGTAGCTCGGCGCCCGTTTTTTTGATGAGCGCGACCACGGCGTCGGTATCGTCCGCGTCGATCTGGGCGGTATCGATAGCGACGCCCAAGCGGTCTTTGATAAATTTAGCGATCGCGTCGCACTTGCTTTTGGTGCGGCTTGCAAGGGTGATCTTGCTAAAAACGTCCGCGTTCATCGCGCATTTTACGGTCGCGACTTGGCTCACGCCGCCCGCGCCTATGATTAAGATATTTGACATTTGTGCTCCTTTAAATTTTAATGATTTTAGCAAATTTAAGATGAATTTTAAGAGACGGGGTGCTATTAATTATAAAGTTAGCTATGGCCAGCACAAAGTCTAATAAGAAGGACAAAAAGCAGATAGCACTAACACAGATAAGTAGCATATCGATTGCTGGCGGCAGAAAATTAAATTTACCTCCTGATAACGCACGATGAATTTTCTCTAAAATTCTATTTTTTAGTTTGAGATAGGTTGTATAAGAAATAAGCTTAAATTTTTTAGGTTTAATTTTTTACTAAAATTTGAGTGCCTAAATTTATTCTAAAGCATGCAACGATACATTATCAAGTTAGATGTTTTAGGTATAATCAACATATTTAAATCTAGAAAAATATCGCAACCGATTTAAAAAACTTGGATGGATTAGCGCCTGGCAAGAGGACACAAAAAGAGACACCAATGATTAAAAATGGTAAGCAAAGACCGAATAAAAAAGAGGTAGAAGCATTAACTCTTTTTTATAATAGATTCTATTTTTTATATGATGAAATTTCTAATGAAAATTTTAAAACTCAAGAGCCATGCTTTAGATTTTATAGACTCAGAGAAGCATTTTCGGTATTTAAAGAGATTTCTAATTATGAACCAATTAAAGAATATTTAAAGTGGATGAAAAAAGGAGGACGACCTTTTTTTGAAGGATTGATTGCCGATGATCTATTTAGTTTTATTAGAAACCTCTTATTGCACTTTCCTATTTTTGACACATGGGATGAAGTATATATAAATAAAAGTCTTGCCACTTGGGATAAGGCTGGGCAAATAAATAAATTTCTCATCAAGGCAAAAGAATATAAAATTGATGATAAATCAGAGGTCAAATATAGAATATGGGAAGTAAAAAAGAAAAAAATGACTTATTTTTCTGTTAAATTTCCCAGTGAATACAATGAAATAACAAATATTTATCTAAAAGATATAATCGCAGAAGAGATGGGTATGAAATTTTGCATGGCGCTAATGAGGCAGATAATTGATACTCAAATCGAAAATCCAGAAGAAGACATAAAAATAATGTCACAAGTTTATTTGCCAAGAAATAATAATGATTTATGAGGCAATACTGAACAAAATTTGCTTTTAATCGCTACAATAGCGCGAAATTTTAAAGGTAAAAACATGAAGAAAATTTTGCCATTTTTAGCGCCTATTTGCCTCTTTGCAAGTAGCTGTGACGAACTAATACAAGAGAGTGTGAGGGAGTTTTATAAAAGCGATAGAAATTTGGAGAGAGCCATAAATTTAGCCGAGCAAGCGACTGATGTCTGCTTAAAAGAAGGCGACACCGAGCAGGCGATCACTTCGCTCATAAATAGCGCTAGCATTTGCATGGTAAATAAAGAGCCACAAAAGGCGTTAGAGCTCTCACAAAGAGCCCTAGAGCTTGCGGCAAACGTTAGCGACAAGCTGCTACTAGCTCGCTCTTATCATAGCCTAGGTGCGGCACAAAAGGCGCTAGGCAGATACGACGAAGCACTTGCTAATTTTCAAGAAGCTCTAAAAATTTATGACAACGCGCCAAATGCCCCAATGAACGACGAACTCATCTGTATAAAAGGCATCGCTAGCGCCTACTACCTAAAAAACGACTTTGACAAAGCCCACGAAAACCACCTTTTAGCGCTAAATTTACTTGATATCACGCCGGAGTTAAGCGGCAACGAGCTTGTGCGATCAGAGCTTTTAGTAGAGCTTGCTAACGACCTAGCAAAGCTTAATCAAAAGGACGAAGCTACCCAAAACTACAAAAAAGTGCTTGAAATTTTAAATGGAAAAGAGCAAAATCCTCGCGCACGGGATCTTTTAGAGAGAGCTAACAAAGGGCTAAATGGGCTTAACTAAAGTTTTTCTTTAGACTTTTTAGCACGAAATTTGCAAGCTCAAGTCCCTTTGAACGGTGAGAAATTTTAAGCTTCGTCTCATTATCTAGCTCACCAAGTGTCTTGTTAAAGCCATTTGGGATAAAAAGTGCGTCGTAACCAAAGCCATTTGTACCACGCTCCTCATCTATCGCTCTTCCATACATAAAGCCGTGCGTAGTGTAATCTCCAAATTTCGAGCTAATAGCGATACAAGCAGTATAGTGAGCTGGTGAACTCTCTAAATTTAGCGCCTTTAGCTTGCTGATGAGCTTTGCCCTGTTATTTGCGTCATTTGCGTTTTTACCGCATACTTTGCCATTTTCATCAAGGTCAAAATAACGAGCCGAATAAATCCCCGGCTCACCGCCAAGTGCATCCACACTAATGCCGCTATCATCGCTAAGTACAATAAATTCGCCCCCAAGCCCCTGCTCTTTAAGCTTTGCAAATACGGCTCTTGACTTTATGAGTGCATTTTGCTGAAAGCTGCTGCCATCTTCAACGATCTCAAATGGCTTTATAACCTCACTTAAGGCGTAAATTTCATAGCCTTTTAAAAACTCTTTTATCTCTTTTACTTTGTCTAAATTTGACGTCGCAAGCACGATCTTCATTGCAAGAGCTCCTTGATTTTTGGGCGTATTTTACAAAAAAATAGATTAAATTTTTAAATTTAAATTAGCGTTAAAATGATAAACTTAGTCCTTTTAAAAATAAGGAAAATTTTTATGTTAAAAAGCGTTTTACCACTATCTTTTATCATAGCAAGCAGATTTTTAGGTCTTTTTATAGTTTTACCGGTACTTAGCCTTTATGCCTTGAATTTACACGGAGCAAACGAGTTTTTAGTAGGGCTAATAGTAGGCGTCTATGCGATCTCACAAATGATATTTCAAGTACCTTTTGGAGCGCTCTCGGATAGGATAGGACGCAAAAAAACATTAACGATCGGACTTTTGGTTTTTATCATCGGCTCAATAATTTGTGCACTTACAAGCGATATTTTTACCATGCTATTTGGTAGATTTTTACAAGGTGTAGGTGCTATCGGAGCAGTTGCGACTGCGATGATAAGTGACTATATAACAGAAGAAAAACGTTCAAAAGCCATGGCGATAATGGGTGCTTTTATAGGGCTTAGCTTCACGCTTTCGATGGTGCTTGGACCGCTTCTTGCTAGAAGTTTCGGGCTTTCAAGCCTTTTTTACCTAAGTGCCGCTCTTAGCCTACTTTGCATTGTACTTCTTTATACCGTTGTGCCAAAAGAGATAAAAGTGAGTGCCAAAAGTGAAAAAGTGCCATTTGGTAAGCTGTTTTTACAAAAAGACTACATGATCATAAATTTCACCTCTTTTATGCAAAAGATGCTAGCAAGTATCGCATTTTTGGTGATCCCTATCGTTTTGGTAAAAGAGTATGGTTACGAAAGTAGCGAGCTTTACAAGGTCTATACACTTGGCGCCGTGCTTGGCTTTTTGGCTATGGGGCTAGCTGGCGCCCTTGGCGATGGCAAGGGACTTAGCAAGGTCATCTTGATAGCTGGTACGCTGCTTTTTGCTCTAACCTACACCATTTTTGCCATTAGTTTTACGCTTTTTATCTTCATTTTGGGAGTTGCTATATTTTTTATAGGATTTAACCTTCACGAACCCATCATGCAATCAACCGCAACAAAATTTGTAAAATCCTCACAAAAAGGCTCAGCCCTTGGTGTATTTAATTCATTTGGTTATTTAGGAAGCTTTGTTGGAGGTGCGTTTGGTGGATACATCTTGCATGCTTTTGGCTTTAAAGTACTCGCCATCATCTGCGTGGTGCTTTGCCTGATATGGCTTATTTTACTCTTTAGCCTGAGCGATCCAAGAATTTTTAAAAATATCTATCTAAGCCCTGAAGTTAGCTTAAATTTAGAGCTACTAAATAGCCAAAAAGGTGTAGTGGATTATTACAAAAACGAGAAAAATCAAGTGATCAAATTTGACTCTCGCCTAACAAGCGAGGCGGCTTTAAAAGAGAGTTTGAAGTTTTGATCTACGACGTCATCATCATTGGCGCCGGTGCTAGCGGACTATTTTTAGGAGCAAATTTAAAGGGTAAAAAGATTGCCATCTTAGAGAAAAACAGCAGCGCTGGTAAAAAGATCCTAACAAGTGGCGGGGGTAGATGCAACATCACAAACCGCTTCATAAGCGCTAAAAATTATCTTGGAGAGCAAAAATTTATAGAGCAAATTTTAAAAGTACTGACTCCAGATCAAGTTTTAATTTTTTTTAGCGAGCTTAAATTTAGTGAGCAAAAGCAAAATCAATTTTTCTGTGATAGCGGTGCAAAAAGCGTCTTGAGCGTACTTTTAAAAGGGCAAAATGCAGATATTTTTTACAACAAAGAGGTTCTTAGTGCTAAAAAAGTAGATGAAATTTTTGAAATTTTGACAAAAGATAAGAAATTTAGAGCTAGAAATTTAGTCATCGCAAGTGGCGGACTAAGCTACAAAGCCCTTGGCGCAAGTGACATTGGCTATAAAATAGCAAATGATTTTGGCATTGAAACATCAGCACTTGCACCTGCACTTGTTGGATTTAGCGTGCAAAAAGATGAGTTTTGGTTTAAAGAACTTAGTGGCGTTAGCCTAAACGCAGATGTGGAGATAAATAGCAAAAACGAGAGCCATAAATTTAGTGACAATCTGCTTTTTACACATAAGGGCATAAGCGGACCAGCAATACTAAATGCCTCGTTATTTTGGCAAAAGGGTCGAATTTGTATAAATTTTTTGCCCAAATTTAGTGAGAAAAATTTAGTAAATGGTAAAAAGCAGCTTAGCTCGGTTTTGCCCTTACCAAAGAGATTTGTGCTAGAGTTCTTAAAAAATTTTAGCTTAAAAGATAGAGCCTTTTATGAATTTAGCGATGAAGAGAGACAAATCATAAAAAGGCTTTTTGCTTATGAATTTGCCCCAGCTGGGACATTTGGCTTTGAAAGAGCGGAAGTTACAAAAGGCGGCATAAAGAGTGAATTTTTAGATGAAAATTTACAAGCTTATAATGTTAAGGGACTTTATTTTATTGGTGAAGTCTTAGAAGTCACTGGCATGCTTGGCGGATATAACTTGCATTTTGCATTTGCAAGCGCTCTAAAAGTGGCTAAGGTCTTAAATCCATGATCTCCTAGAAGTTAGCTAATTTTAGATAAATTTTATATTTTAAATAAGATAAAATTACCATGAAAGTAGCGTTTTTAAGCAAATTTATTCAGAGTAATTTAGATGTTAAAAATTCATAATAAATACTTTAAAAAGATTTTATGCCAAACAAAAGCAACGAATTTTTGGAATAAATTTTATAGCCAAGCAAGCTAAACGTTAGGTTAAATTTACTTTAAAGTATAAGCAGCTCGGGAATATTAGATTATCAAACTTCTTTTATAAAGCTAACGGCTTCAAATGGGTTTGAGAAAATATGTTTACTAAATTTCTCCAAATCATTCTTTTGACCATATCCACAAGTTAGACCCACGCCTGTAATAAAAGCGGCTTGTGCAGCCATTATATCCATAATGGTATCACCTACCATAAATGCATTATTTTTATCTTTATTAAGTCTATCTAAAGCCAAATTTATTGGCTCTGGATTTGGTTTTGGATTAGCAACATCGTCTCTTCCAACAACAGTTTTTATATATTTCATAACCCCTAAATGCTCAAGCAAGATAATAGAAAATTTTGAAGTTTTCGTAGTAACTATACCAATATCAGCAAAGCTACTTGCCTCCTTCAATGCTTCACTTGCATAATCTAAGAGTACCGTCTCATCAAGATAAATTTTTTCGTAGCAAGCTTTATATTCTTTTATATAGCTATCAATTAAATTTTTGCTTGCACCAAGTCTTTCAAACATTATTTCAAGCGGATGACCAACCAAAGACTTTAATGCATTATGGTCTGGCTTTTTTTTGCCATGAGATAAAAAAGCTCTATCAAATCCTTTTAAAATAGCAGAAGTTGAGTCAATAAGTGTACCGTCTAAATCAAAAAGTATGGTTTTTCCCATCATTTTCTCCGTAGAAATAAAAAAGGGCCTAGCCGAAGCTAAGCCCCAAAAGAAGTAATTTTAAACAATTAAGATTATTTATTGAAAGTAGCTTCAACGCGTCTATTTTGAGCGCGGCCTTCTTTAGTTTTGTTTGTAGCAATTGGTTTAAGCTCACCGTAGCCAACTGTTGAAATTTTATCCTCACTTACGCCATAGCCAGCAAGAACATCAGCTACAGCTTTTGCTCTTTTTTCAGATAGTTTTTGGTTATAAGCTTCTGCACCTACGCTATCAGTGTGACCAGCAAGTACAACTTTATAATCTGGGTGTTCACCCATGAAGTCAGCTACTTTTTTGATCTCAGCTGCATATTTTGGTCCAACTTTGTAGCTATCAAATGCAAAGTTAACATCTAGATCTCTAAGAACGATAACTTTCTCGCATCCTCTTTCGTCAACAACCACGCCAGCTGGAGTGTTAGGGCATTGATCTATATCATTTGGCACGCCATCGTTATCATCATCAAGAACTGGAGTTGCTGCTGGAGTTGCTGCTGCAACTGGAGCTGCTGCCACAACTGGAGCTGCTTTTGAGTCAAGACCGATACCAAAGCCTAGTGAATAGAATAGGTTATGATCAGCATGTTCAAATTTGATAGCGTCTCTTGCTTCTGCTTTAAGAGCGAATCTATCAGTTACTTGATATCTTAAACCAAAACCATATTGGCCAAAACCGCCATCTTCATTTTTAACAAAAATAGCTGGAACATCTTCATAACCAGCACCAACTAAGCCATATAGACTAACTGGTCCAAAATCAACTATATCTTTTACAAGATTTGCATGATATCTAAGAACTCTTCCTTCTCTTGTTAAGCTACCTGTTTTTTCTTTTGCTTTTTGAGTGTAATCAACACCAAGCTCTACTTGGTCAAAGAAAAAATCTTCAAGATTTCTAGCAGCTCTAACACCAACGAAGTTGTGGTCTTTTACACGTAAATTTCCCTCTGGGTGAACACCACCAATAGTTGGAGTAACTTCATAATTATATGCTGCGTTAGACGCAAAAACCGCTGTTGCGGCAACCATAGCTAAAGCAATCTTTTTCATATTTAGAATTCCTTTCTTAGGATTTATTTTAAAGTGGTTACATTTTAACTGAATAAAATTTAACCGACTCTAAATCATAATTTAATTAACAATGTAAATTTGAAATTTACACAACTTAAATTTTGCAAATGCAAAAGCACTTGCAAAAACTCATTAACGTTTAGAGAATTGTGGGCTTCTTCTTGCCTTTCTTCTACCAAATTTCTTACGTTCAACAACACGAGAATCTCTAGTTAATAAGCCTTTTGGTTTAAGTGCTGCTCTAAAATCAGCATCCATATCAGCTAAAGCACGTGAAATACCGTGTCTCAAAGCCTCTGCTTGTGCTGAATAACCACCACCTAAAGTTGTGGCTACTACATCTATTAAACTCTCTTGTTTTGTTACTAAAAGTGGCTGAATTACTTTAAGCTTTATAGCTTCATGTCCGCCAAGCCAAGTATTAAGGTCCATACCATTTACTACGATTTTACCGCTTCCAGCTTTTATCCAAACCTTTGCTACGGCAGTTTTTCTTTTACCAGTTGCATAAACTTTTGCCATAATTATTTTCCTTCTTTTTTAGCTATTTGTGCCGTATGAGGATGCTCACTGCCAGCATAAACTTTTAGTTTTTTTATCATCTCTCTTCCAAGTTTAGTTTTTGGAAGCATTCCACGAACAGCTAATTTAAATAGTTTTTCTGGCTTATTTGCTATCAAATCGCCAAATTTTTCACTCTTTACGCTACCAAAGTATCCTGAGTGTCTGTGATAAAGTTTATCTTCAGCTTTGTTATTACCAGTAAATTCTACTTTTGAAGCATTTATGATGATAACATAGTCGCCACAATCTACGTTTGGCGTGAAGCATGGTTTGTTTTTGCCACGAAGTATAATTGCTACCTCAGTTAGCAATCTACCAAAACGTTTACCAGCTGCATCAACAACGATCCAGTCTCGTTTAACTTCGTTTGGCTTTGTTATTTTTGTCATTTTCTTACCTTTGCCAAGTTAATTTTTGAGTTGTGATTGTATTTAAACAATGCTTTTATAAAGCTTAAATTAAGTAGCATTTAAACTTCAATATATGAAATTTTTCCATCAAGAGCGTAGAAGATGACGGCGATTATACTATGTTTTGGATAAAATTTACTTAATGCCTCTTTGTATTCTCCAACTTGTTTTTTATTTTCCTCAATATTTTTATCTGTCGTTTTATAGTCAATCACGCAAATTTCGCTCTCTCCAATACAAAATAAGTCCATCTGTTTTAGTTCGTTTTTTACTTTAAATGGCTGCTCTTTGTAAATTTCTTTATCTTTTATACACTTTAGAAATTTTGGCTCATTTATTAGCATTTTTGCCCGTTTAAAGGCATCTTCAAGCCTATCAGGTGAGAGAAATTTATAAAATTTATTTAGCATTAAACTCTTAGCTTTTAAAAGCGAATTTTCATCAAATTTCTCACTCATCTCAAGCAAATAGTGAAACGCTAAACCAAAATAGATTGCCTCTAAATTTTTACCGCTCGTTTTTTGCTCTCTTGCCTCTACATCTTGCCTTTCTATCTTTAAAATTTCAGGCATTTTTTCATCTTTTGTAGCCTCTTTTTGCTCGCTCTTGCTAGGCAAAATTTTGCCAAAGCTAAACTCTTTTAGATCAAGATAGTCGCTTACTTCGCTTTTATCACTTCTAGTATAAAAAGAAAAAAAGCTAGGGCTATTTCCACTTGGAGTAGCTTGTTTAACGATGATAAGTGACTTTGTAGCTCTAGTGAAAGCAACGTAAATTTTATTGATATTTTCTTGCTTTTCAAGCTCTTTTATTTGCTCTAACACACCAGCATACTCAGGGTCAAAATTTTCTCTGCCAGAAATTCTACTTTTTACTATCCACTCGCCTTTTTCGTTATATTCTGTTATAAAGTTTGAGTCATCACCCCTACCCTTACTCATCATATCACAAACTATCACGTGAGCGAACTCGAGCCCTTTTGACTTATGAACTGTCATTATTTTTACGCCGTCAGCATTTTTAGGACTGATTTTAGAGCTGAAATTTTCAAGATTAAAGATAAAATCGCTTAAATTTTTGTAGCCACTACTTAACTCAAAAAGCCTTAAAATATCAACGTCAGCCATATTTATGTATAAATTTTTAGCTAGATAAAATAGGCTTTTTGTCGCACTATCTTCAGCTTTTATTTTTAGCCTTTTAGGATTTGTGTTTATGAGTGCTTTTACATTTTTTTCATAAATTTCTTCACTAAAAAGACAAAATTTTGCATACTCGATGATCGCTGCAACAAACGGTGTTCGCTTTAGCTCCAAGGTGCCTTCATTTACGCTTTTTATTCCCTCACTGCTAAGCACCTCTGAGATGAGGCTGATGTCACTATTTTTCCAGCAAAGCACAGTTATCTCACTTGCATTTACGCCAGCAACAAGTAGCTCTTTTACTTGTGAAACTGCCGCACCCGCGATATCCTCGTCACTTAGCACACGCAAGTAGCCATAGTCATCTTCCTCGGCTTCAAAATAAGGACACTCGCCACTTACTTTGTAGCTTAGCTCCTTATCTTTTTTAGCTGGTTCTTGCGGCTCAAAGCTAAGCCCATACCTATGATAAATTTCTTCAAAAATAGCATTATTAAATTTCACCAAAGCCTTTAAACTGCGATAGTTGCGAGGCAAATTTTCTACCAAAATTTGCTCAAATTTCTCTCCAAGCTTATCAAAAAGCTCTTTTTTACCGCCCCTAAATTTATAGATACTCTGCTTCGTATCTCCAACATAAAAAAAGCTCCCGAGCCCGTTTTGTCCGTATCCTGAAACGATCTCAGTGATAATTGGCAAGATGATCTCATATTGGATCACGTTTGTATCTTGAAACTCATCTATCAAAAGGTGATTTATGCGGCCATCAAGCCTAAAATAAAGCACATCTTTATCAAAATTTTCAACCAAAAGCTTAAAGACCAGCTTATTTATATCAGCAAAACTTAAAGCGTTTATCTCTTTATTTAGCTCTAAATTTGAATGTTTATAAACATTTAAGAGCTTGCTAAAACCGCTAAGTCTGTATCTTTCGACCTCCAAAATATACTCTTTTGCCGCCTCTTTTAGCTCGTTAAAGAGTCTATCAAGCTCACTTGTATAAATTTTGCTAAAAGTGCGGTAATCTAGGCTCTCTCTTTCAAAGACCTTGTTTTTAAAAAGCTCAAACAAATTTTGCTCAATAAATGTCTTTTTAGCCGTATCACTAGCACCATTTTGCAAGGCTATATGCTCATTTATCTCCTTTTGCGCTGCTCTTACCTTGCTATCATCTGGATAGCTTGCACCACTATCTTTTAGCTCACCACCAAAGCTCTCATAAAATTTAGCCAAAGTCTGCGAAAAACTCGCCTCTTTTTGGCTTGAGATTATCATCATGAGTGCAAGCTCACTAAGAAGCTTTTGATCTTTACTTGCCTCTTTTACAAATTTTTTCCACGCCAAATCTTGCAGACTATCTTGCACGCTGTAATCAGGACTAAGCCCTAAATTTTGACTAAATTTCTTTAGGATTCCGGAAAAAAATGCATCAAATGTATAAATTTTTAGCTCACTTTGCAAAAACCTATCAAGCTTCTCATCGCGTCTTTTTATGACCTCATCTTGGTTCAAACTAAGCTCTTTACAAAGCTTATCAAGCTCATCTTTTTTGTTTTGCAAGTCCAAAAAAGTTGTGATTATGCGCTCTTTCATCTCATTGGCCGCTTTTTTGGTAAAGGTTAGAGCGATGATCTCGTTTATATTTTCGCCTCTAAGCACCAAAGCGATATAACGAACGCTTAAAGCGAATGTTTTTCCGCTTCCAGCACTTGCTTTTAGGGCTAAAAAATCTTTCATAACTCTCTCCTACAAAGTATGGCATACTCGCAAAATTTACAAGCTCCGCTTTTTCTTTCAAAATTTATCTTAGTGTTATTTATACTCTTTAGATTTTCTATCTCGGCCTTTAGATCATCTACGCTTTTTTTAGAGTTAATAAGCATAGGTTCATTCTTTAGAGCAAAATAAGCACTTTTTACCTCGCTACCATAAAGTGCTTCATAAAATGCAAGCTGAAGCGAGTTCGCATTTGCCTCACCAGTTTTATAATCAAGTATAAAAGGTTCGCCATCAGGGCTAGCATCGATCCTATCGATAATGCCTTTTATCTTTGCATCACAAAAACTGCTCTCTATGTCTTTTTCGCACTCAAGCACTCTAAAGCCAGCACTTAAACGTTCATTTTCAAACTCTGCGTATTCTTTAAATTTCTGCGACCAAATCTCAAGCTCAAGCGAAGAAAAATCTTGCTTTGCAAGTATTTCTTTAAAAATAGCCAAATCAAAGGTATTTTTTTGTCTATAAAAATCACTTGTGTAGTATTCATAAAGCGCCTTATGCACGCTATTTCCTTGTTTAGATCCTGGCTCAGTTGCTATGGCTTTTGCTCCTTTTATACCAGCTATCTTTGCGTAATAATACTTTCTTGGGCAAGTTAAAAATAGATTTAGCGTCGAAAATGATAGCGGTTTAGTGAAAAAATCATGCTCCAAAATAATCTCATTATCGCTTAAATTTAGGCTTGTACTTCCTTTTAAAAATAATTTTAAATACGCCTCGTCACTAAATTTCTCATCTTTTATTGTTTTGAAATTTTTTAAAAATCTTGAAGGAATACTCTCTTCGTTTAAAACACAGCTTATGGCGACCTTTTTGGCATTGTTTATAAGACTTTCATAGTAAAATCTCTGCAAATTTTCACGCTCAAGGTAGCTTATAAGCCCCGCTTTTTGCCTCACTTTTGAGTTTAAAAACATCTCGTTTGTGCTTCTTGCTGGGATGAAGTTATCATTAAAATCAACTATGATCACACCATCAAATTTCATTCCACGGCTCTCAAGCATGCCCATGACACTAATCTTTCCGCCACCCACATCATCTATGCTAAGACGCGAGATATTTAGCAAGAAAATTTCACTTAGTTGCTTTAGGCTAAAGCTAAAATATCTGCATAAATTTTCAATCCTAAAAAGCTCAAGCGCGAGCTTCTCTTCGCATTTTGGCTCATTTTCAAGCATTAAAAGCTCATCTATTAGCTCTTTAAATTTAGCAAAGTCGCAAAGATCAAAATAGCTTGATTTAAATTTATTAAAAAGCTCTTCGCTTACGCCAAGTGTGTTCAAGATAAAGCCAAGCTCCTCGTAGCTCTCACACTTACTTTGATCAAAAACCGGTCTTGCCTCTTCGTTTATCGCTCTTGTAATGTAAAAAAGCGCCTCATAAAATTTTGTATTTTTAAAGCTCTCACCCATAGCGTAGTTAAAAATTTTATCTTTATCATGTAGCCTTAAAATTTCACTAAAACTCTCATCTGGCAATATAACAGCGATGTTTTCAGGCTTTATGCCCTCACGCACAAACTCGCTCGCCTTTGCCATAGCGTAGGCACATTGCAGGCTTCTAGTCGCAAATCGCTTCTCTAAAACTGGCTCAAATTTTTTGATATTTTCTAAGCAAATTAGCTCATTTGTCTTTAAATTTAGCTCATATTTTTTATAGTTTTCAATCTCGCTAATAGCTGAAATTTGCTTTATTTTATTGATTAGCTTTGTGTTGAAAACACTGGTTTGAAAGATAATTTTTAGCGTAGTTAGCTTTGAGATTTTCTCTAAAATTTCCCACTCAAACTCGCTTAAAATTCCATCTATGTGTAGTGAAATTTCACTAAAGCTTTTGATGTAAGCTTCATTTACATTATAAATTTTTGGCAAGGTTATATCATCGTAGAGACTTTCTCTATCAAGCAAGTCCTCATACTCTTTTAAAACCGCTTCAAGTATGTCTAAATGCTCCTCAAAGTTAGCGTAAATATCGTTAAATTTGATCTCAGCAATACTCTTTTTACTAATAGCTAGCTCTTTAAAAAATGAAAAAAGATAGTCATTATTTTTCAAAAACTCAAAAAACTCAGTTGGAATTTTAAGAACCGAGTTTGCCTTTTTGACGCTGACACAGGCTCTATTCATAAGCACTAAAGCATAGGTGCTATCAATCTCAAACCTACCATCTACATAAACTACCTTTTTATAAAACTCAGCGATACTTAGGCTTTTTGGGATTAGCTCATCATTAAAACTTGCATTAAATTCACGAATCTTACGCGAGTTCGTAAATACAAAAAGTTGGTTTAGGTTATGCATTTTTCTCTCTTAAATTTTTAAGCAATGATAGCTAAATGCTGATAAAAGAGCGCTTTTTACGCTTAGCTAAAGCTTTAAATTTTTATCTAAATACATTAAAATTTTAAGCCTTAAAGAGCCAAAAGCTACAATCACAAAAAAGGAGCAAAAATGCATAAAAAGTTAAACAGACAAGGTTTTTACTACGGCTTTCCGGTTTTGCTAGCCACCACAAAAGATAAAAATGCAAACGATGATATCACGGTGCTTTCATCTTCTTGGACGTTAGGAAATACAGTAGTGCTTGGCATAGGCATTGAAAATCAAGGCTTTAAAAATATCAAAAATGGTTCAGATATAACGCTAAATTTATGTGATGAAGGTCTGTTAGAAGCTGTGCAAAAAATGGAAAAACTAACTGGTGATAGTAACGTGCCAGAAGAAAAAAAGAATCTTGGCTACACCTACGAGCACGACAAATTTAAGGTAGCAAATCTCAGCAAAGAACCTGGCATAAATGTAAAAACCGTCAGGATAAAAGAGTGCAAGATACAGATAGAAACGGTTATAGAAAAGATAGAGTTAAAAGAGTGGTTTAGCATCGTTACTTGCAAGATTACAGGCATTTTTGTAGATGAAAATTTACTAAAAGATGAAAAGATAGATACGCAAAAATGGCATCCATTAATCTATAAATTTAAAGAATATGTCGGCACTTGCGAGCGTTTAGGATTAAATTTTGGATTTAAAGAGATTTGATTTATAGCTTTATTTGATAAGAACTTAGCAACTTGATTTTAGTTTTAGCCAAAAAGATTAGTTTGTTAAAATTTAAATCCAGCTTCGAGATCTTTCTTGGATACCAAAGCTGCATTTTTAAGATCATTTTGTGACATTAAGGTCAAATTTATAATACCTTGTATCATTAGTGTCACTTAGCCTTAAAAGTAGCTGCCACCTGCCTTCTTTTAGGCTTGTTTCTTCACTTACTAGATCATTTTCATGCCATGAAGCTCTTAAAATTTTATTTTCTTTATTTGTCTGTGGGCGAGTGAGTAAAATTTCATATTTTAAAGCTGAAATTTCTCCTTTTTTAGGAGTTAGATGAAATTTAAACTTAGCATTTAGGACATTAAAATTTGGCTCAAATTTTAGATCAAATTTTCCATCAAAGCGTTTTTCACTCTCTTTGATAAAGGTTATGTTTTCATCGACATTTTGGTAGCTTTGCATATAGGAGCTATCCATCTCGACTGGATGTTTCAGTGCTATAATGATCGTTACTGCACAAGCGATAATGATAGCAATGAAACTAAGCACAATAGCATAAGGCCAAAAAGTTTTTTTATCCATTTTTTACCTTTTTATAAAAGATAACAATTATAAAAAATACAACCAAGCCATAGATGAAAAATCTTAAAAAATTTAATGTAGTTTTGTTTGAATTTCCAACACTACTTTCAAGCTGTAAATTTAAGCTAGATGCGATTTGTTCGGCAATATCAGCGTAGCCATTTAATATAGCAGCGTTATAGACATCTTTGCCATTTTTAGAAACCAAAATAGGAATTATCGTTCCTGATTCTGGATTTACACTTAAAATTTGTTCTTTATTAAAAAGCTTTGAAGTATTAGAATCGGCAAAAATTTCTACTTTCTTTTTATCCTTTATAAGCAGTAAAAAAGCATAAGGCAAGCTAAGGTTTTGCTCTTTAAAAAGAGCTTCTAGCTCACCATCTTTATATATGCCAACCGCTAAATTTATACCGCTTTTTGCGTAAAGCTCACTACCGATCTCATTTAGCTTTACACCTACTTTTTGGCTTAGAATTTTATCATTATTTATCACAAAATTTGCTCCCAAAGCCAAACTTTGTGAGAGCAAAAATATAAAAATGAGTATAAATTTTCTCACACCTAGCCTACAAAAAGGTGGTTTGATGTAAGCACTGACCACGCACAAATAGCTCCTGCAACAACTATCAGCAAGATTATGGCTTTTTCTATTATGCCTAGCATCGCTACTCCTTTATAATGACGTGTTTAGCGTTATCAACGCTCTTCATCTCAATGCTACTTGCATCTTTTAATGAGTAAGGCTTAGTTGCTACATCTTTTTGCAAGCCAATACCAATATAAGTAAGTACGCCAAGGATAGATAGCAAAAGCAAAACTGCCACCAAATAACCGCTAATACCATTTAAAGCAAAGATGTTTCTATTTTTATTTTCCATTATTCGCCCTTTGATAGCGATATGACATATTCGCCAACTGCTTTTTGTTGTATCTCGTTTAGCCTGCCGTCATTAAATTTAGGCATAACACCGATGTTGCCGTTTTTACCACGATTTAATACATCCACTATAAACTCACTTGAACCATATTTACTAAGGTCAGCCGACATACCATCCATGCCTTTACCATCATCTCCGTGACAAGCTGCACAAGCTGCGTAAAGCTCTTTTCCCATGGCTACTAAATTTTCATTTTTTGTACTTTTTATAGCACTTATCTCTTTTGCAACATAAGCTGCGATAGCCTTTGCTCCATCAGCATCAGCTAGCCCTGCTGGCATCTCACCCATAGGATAATCAAGTCCCTTTGAGCCATTTAGTATCGTATCAATTATTCCTTGTTCGCTACCCCAAATTTGTAAATTTGCAGCTTTGCCACCAATGCCATCGCCTGTGATGCCATGACATGCTGAGCATTGCACCAAAAATACGCTCTCTCCCATAGCATGAAGCGTTTCTTTGCTTGGGTTTGCATACTCTTTTTCAAATTTAGCGTTTGCCTCTTTTACCTCTTTATTATATTCACCGATTTGTGAGTAAGAATTTAGTGGATAACCAAGTAAATAATACCAGATCGCCCAAACAAGCGTTAGTAAAAAAACTACCGCCCAACCAAATGGAACTGGATTTTTATACTCGCCTATTCCGTCCCAGTTGTGCTCGCTAAGCTCTACACTTTCATCTTTTTTAACTTTCATTTGACCAACATACTTGCCAGCTACAACGACAGTTAGTACGATAATTAAGATGGCACCTATTAACGCAAGTAAATTTATATTATCTTCTAAATTTAGCCATTGCATACGCTCTCCTTTGTAGCCTTTTGCTCTAAAATTTTACTACCGATCTCATCATCTAGGGCTAATCTTGAATACTTCTCATAATTTCTTCTACCTTGCTTTTCGCTTTTGTAAAGATGAAAAAAATAAGCGTACAAAGTGATAGCTAAGAATGCTGTCAAAATAAAATAGCCATAAGCTTGAAGTTCTCTAATATCCATTACTAACTCCTATTTTAGGCTATTTAGATAGGCGATAAGTGCCACAATCTGGCGAATCTCACCTTTTGCAAAGGCACTTTTTACTTGCTCATCTTTCATGCTTTCAACGATACTTGCAGCCTGCTCTTTTACATTAGCATTTGCTTGCTCAAAAGTGCCAAGAGCTGGCATATCTTTCTCATCATAAGGTGTGTTAAAAACCTTTTTAACAGTTAGCGCTTCAGCGTAAGCAGTCTCTATATCAGCATTTTTCTTAAATAAAAATGGATATGCTGGCATGATCGAGCCTGGCACAACTGAGGCTGGGTTTAACATATGATTTTCATGCCAATCTGTCGTTCTATAATTACCCACACGCATAAGATCTGGGCCCGTTCTTTTTGAACCCCAAAGATGAGGGCGATCATAAGCAAATTCGCCGCTTAACGAGTACATGCCGTATCTATCAGTCTCTGCTTTAAACGGGCGTATCATCTGTGAGTGACAAGTGTTGCAACCATTTTGTATATATATATTTTTTCCGGCAAGCTCTAAAACTGTATAAGGCTTTGTACCCTCGAGTGGTCTAGCTCTATTTGCAAAGTCAGGTAAAATTTCTACCACGCCAGCGTAAGCTATGACGATAAAGACGCAAACTGCAAAAAAGAATGGATTTTTTTCTAACCAAGCAAACATCACATCACCTCCACATTGGCTTTAGCACTACCCATAGGCGTTGCACTTTTTGGCTCTGCCAAAATAGCTTTAGCAGAAGTTGATTTATAAATATTGTAAGCAAACATCAAAAAGCCAATCAAATACAAAAGTCCGCCAATAGCTCTAATGTAATAATAAGGTATAAGTACTACAACAGTATCAATAAATGAGTAGAGTAAATTTCCATAGCTATCAGTTGCTCTCCACATCATACCTTGCGTAATACCAGCAATCCACATCGAAGCAAAGTATAAAACGATACCTGTTGTTTGTATCCAAAATTGAGCTTCCATTAAGGATTTTGAATAAATTTCGCGCTTAAAGACACGTGGCGTCATATGATAAAGTGCTGCCATAGTCATAAAACCAACCCAGCCAAGTGCGCCATCATGTACGTGTCCTGGCACCCAGTCAGTATAGTGAGCCAGTGCATTTACAGATTTGATGGCTAAGATAGGGCCTTCAAGAGTTGAAAACATATAAAAAGTTGAAGCTAGAATCATAAATTTAATAAGCGGGCTCTCGCGAAGTTGTGTCCATTCGCCTTTCATTGTAAGAAGCATATTAATAGCTGAACCCCAAGAAGGTAAAATCAAAACAATAGAAAAAACCGAACCCATAGTCTGCATCCAATCAGGCACAGCAGTATATATTAGGTGGTGACCGCCAGCCCAAAGATAGATAAACATAAGGCCCCAGAATGAAAATAACGAAAGCTTATAAGAAAATATTGGCTGTCCGCTCTCTTTTGGTAAGAAATAATAAATTTGGGCGATGATCGCTACTGTAAACACAAACGCAACTGCGTTGTGACCGTACCACCACTGAACCAAAGCATCATTTGAGCCAGCATACATCGAAACTGAGTGTAGCCATGAGCCATATCCACTAACTAGTCTTGTTGGAATTTCCATGTTATTAAATAGATAAAGCATAGCAACGCCAAGAAATGTAGCAATGTAATACCAAACTGAGATGTAAAGCGTCTTCTCACGGCGAATACCAATAAGTCCAAATATACTAACACCCCAAAGCACCCAGACTACTACTACAGCAATATCTAGTGGCCACTCAAGCTCGGCATACTCCTTAGACGTACTCTCGCCCATAAAAAGTGTCACAACAGCTAGAATCATAACAAGTATATAAAGCCAAAAATGAAGCTTACCAATGAACATCAAAAATGGAGATTCACTCATTGATACTTTTAGGACACGCTGTCCTATGTAATACCAAGTGGCAAATATACCAGAGAGCATAAAACCAAAAATGATACCGTTAGTATGAAGAGGACGCAATCTACCAAATGCCGAATACTCACCAGCTATATAGTTTAGATCAGGACAGGCAAGCTGAAAAGCTACCAAAACACCAATAGCCATACCAACAATACCAAAAAATATCGTGGAGAACATAAAGAGTTTTGCCACACTATAATCATAATGTAGCAACTGGGATGGTCGCATAAATTTTCCTCCTAGTTAAATTTATATTAATTTTCGGTTATTTTAGAGTAGAAAAACTATAAAAAGACTTAATTAATATAAATTCTCTTTTACTAGGAGAGTCTTCTATCTATTTTGTAACCAAGTCCAGGAACATTTTTTATAAAATTACTACCGACTTTATCTCTAACACGTTTAACAAAGGTCCTAATAGCAGCCTCTGTCACGCTCTCGCCAACCCAAACAACATTTTTTATTTCATCGTGAAGCACAAGCGTACCAAGTCTTTTTATGAGTAAAGATATAAATGCAAGCTCTTTTTTTGTAAGAGAAATTTCAACACCATCTCTAATAAGCACACGTTTTATTTTATTAAAACTATATCCATTTGTAACCTGAATAATATTTGCTGTTTCTATCTTATTTTTAGCAACATTTTCTAACGTAACCAAAAAATCATCAAGATCAATCGGCTTTAAAACGTATTTATCAATACCGACATCTATCGCTTTTAGAAGTGTCTCTTTTTCACTATTTGTGCTAAAAACTATAATAGGTGTATCTTTTGAAATTTCTTTAATGCTTTTAGCCATATCAAGGCCATTCATTATAGGCATAAAAACGTCTGTTATAACCATATTTGGATTATATTTTTTAAATTTCTTAAGTCCTTCATCGCCATTTTGAGCAGTGATAACTTTTTCGAATTTATCTCGCATAACTTCTTGTACTATTTTTTTACCATCTCCCTCATTCTCAACGATAAGAATAGTTAGATTATTAAGAATCTTGCTCATTTATTCTTCCTTTTTGGTTATATTTATCAAACATCATAAATTTTGACGCAACTAACAATTATTTCTCTTATTTTTCTATCTTAGGCATTTGCTCTATATCCTAAAAATGATAGATAAATTCCATTTATTATCATTATGCTAGCCGAAATCTTAAACATTATGTCTTTAAATTTTTTATTTAAAATCCCAAATACCAAGCTAGCTAAAAGCATAGCTGGCAATGTACAAAGACCAAATACAAGCATTATAAAAGCCGAATCAATAAAATTTGCACTTAAAATCCCAAGTGCCAAAAAATAATAAACCACACCACAAGGCAAAAAGCCATTTAAAAAACCAAGTAATAAAAAATTTGTTAAATTTTTCTTTTGAATCCTCGTTTTTGCAATTCTTACTACAAAATTAAGCGCCTTTTGATTCTCTACAAATTTTAAAAGCTCACCCCTAAAAAGTAAGGCAATGCCGATAAACGCAATCACTAAGCCAACTATAAAAAATATAAGACCTCTTGCTTGCAAGCCAAAGCTAATGGCCGCTCCAAAGGCACCAAACAAAGCTCCTAAAACCACATAAGCAAAAATTCTAGCTAGACTATAAAGCGTACTTAGCATTAGAATTTCTCTCTTGCTTTTGCCTTTAAAAAATAGAGTCTGTAGGCTCAAAAATCCGCTGCACATACCTACACAATGACTAAAGCTACTTAAAAATGCAACTGAGACAATCATGTAAAGGTTTATATTTTGCATCTTATAAAATTTCTAAAAACTGCTTAAATATATATTTACTCTCGCTTGGACCACCACTTGCTTCTGGGTGGTGCTGGACCGAAAAGATCGGATAGTCTTTGTATCTCACGCCTTCGATTGTGTTGTCAAATAAATTTCTATGTGTCACAACTGCCACTTCTGCGATGCTCTCTGGTACGTTGTAATTGTGATTTTGCGTTGTTATCTCGATCGCCCTGGTTTCTAAATTTAGTACAGGATGATTTGCTCCGTGCTGACCAAATTTAAGCTTATATGTCTCGTACCCAAAGGCGTTTGAGAGTAACTGATGTCCAAGACAGATGCCAAATATAGGTATCCTAGCCTCAATCATCTTTTTGATCTCGCCTATTTCAGCCTTTAAATTTTTTGGCTCACCAGGACCATTTGATAAAAATACCCCATTTATCTCGCCATTTTTAAATTTTTCTATCAAAATTTCAGCCTTAGTATCGTGTGGTACAACGATGACTTCAAGACCAGTTTCACATAGCTCGTTTAAGATATTTCTCTTTACGCCAAAGTCAAAAACAGCTATCTTTTTACCAATACTTTTTAGCGGCTTATATGACTTTAAATTTCTATCCCATGCACCTTTTTTGTGCTCATATTCATCCATCGCACTAACTGTTTTTACGTAGTTTATATTTTCGATACGGCCGCTACTTTCAAGCCTGCGTTTTAGCTCATCTTTGTCACTTATCTGCGTTGATATATAGGCCATAAGCGCACCCTCGTCACGTAGCATCTTTGTAAGATATCTAGTATCAACGTCATAAACGCCAAATTTACCTTGCTCTTCGAAAAATTTTCCCAAAGATTTTTGTGAGCGGTAGTTTGATGGAATTTCATTGTAGCTTCTCATTATAACGCCACTTGCATGAATTCTAAGACTCTCCATATCGTCTTCATTTATACCTACTATGCCTATTTCTGGCATAGTAAAGACGATAAACTGACCAGCATAGCTTGGATCGCTCATGATCTCTTCGTAGCCAGTCATCGAGGTATTAAAAACGAGCTCACCTGCACACTCGCCGTGAGCACCAAAAGCTTTTGCTTCTAAAAAAACACCATTTTCAATATAAATGTAAGCTTTCATTAAAGCATGCCTCTTTTTTTAAGCTCATCTTGATACAAACGCTCAAAGATAAGATCATATTCATCAGTTCCTGGGATTAGCTTATGTTTATAATTTTGTATCATTTCATAAACATCATCTTCTATCTTCTCATAGCTTTTTAAGTACTCGTCTATTGAGTTATAAATCACATTTTTTACGCGATTTTCAGATACATTATAATCAACAAGACCGCTCTTCCAAATAGTTTCAAGCACTTTGTGAGCGATATTGCTAAATCTATCTTCGTGGGTTAAGATTACATCAAATTCGCCTGCGAGCTTCTTTTTAACGAGCCAAAACATATTTTTGCGGTCAATTTGCATAGTTTGCATCTCATCTTCATTTTTCTCCAAAAGCTCATTTACTCGCTCATCTAAAGCTCTTTCTTTTTGAATATCGACTGTTAAAATTTCGCTTGTTTTTGATACGATTGGCTCAATGCCTTTATTTAATCTTACGAAACCACAATTTAGAAGATCTATTGCTATTTTATGTGAAATATACGGAACGTGTGGGAGTTTTAAACGCATTTTAAACCTTTAAATTTTTATGCCATTTTAACTAAATAAAGGTAAAACTTTACTTTGAAATTTTAACGACTTTATTATTATCGCTTCTTAAAAAATAAATTTCTCTTCGTCCTTCATAAAGTATCTTTCCATCAGTCTTTTGCTCATTTTCTAAATTTGATGAGATATCTAAAGATAGCGATTTGCTCATAAAATAATTCTCTCCTAAAGTGCGTCCAAAGTCAGGATACCAACTAAAAGCACAAACTATCAGCAAAACTAAATAAAAGGCTCTAAAAATTTTTCTAAAAGACGCGTAAAAAAAGCAATACCCAAATATAAAAAATACGGGTAAAAGCCATAAGAAAGGCACGTTATCAACAAAAATAACATTAAAATACTCGCTTATGCCATAGTAAGAAAAGTAGTTGTTGTAAATTCCAACAAATAGCGTAAAAATAGGAGCAAGGACAAATATAATACCCGTAAAAAAAGCATTTAAAATTTTCATAATCTCTCCTTTTGAGTGAGATTATATTAAACATAAGCTTTAATATTACTAGATTGATGAAAGCTAGACTAAAATTCAAAGCAAAATACCATATATGGACATCTATTACTTCCAACAATACTTTAAAAACAGTTTAGCTATAAGCTAAACTGCCTTAAATTTATTATTTTTTAGATAAATACTCTTGCAAGCTTTTTACTTCAAGTGCTTTGCCAGTTTGAACTGAGCTTAGCGACTTAGCAGCTGCGAGTGCTGCACGGATCGTTGTAAAATATGGAATTTTAAATCTAAGCACGTTTTGACGGATCTTTTTACCATCATCCACGCTTGATTTTGTATCGCTTGTATTTATAACAAGTGCGATGTCGCCGTTTTTGAGCCTATCTTCGACGTTTGGTCTGCCCTCGCTTATCTTATAGACAAACTCGGCCTCCACACCAGCCTCGCTTAAAATTTTATGTGTACCGCCAGTTGCTATGATGCTAAAGCCAAGCGCTATTAGCTCTCTCGCAAGATCAGGTGCGTAAGATTTATCAGCGTCAGCTAGCGTTAAAAAGACCCTACCCTTGCTTGGCAAAGTATTGCTCGCAGCAATCTGACTCTTTGCAAATGAGCTTGCAAAATCGTGACTTATGCCCATTACTTCACCCGTACTCTTCATCTCAGGACCAAGGATGAGATCGGCGCCACTTAGCTTATTAAACGGCAACACGCACTCTTTTACGCAAATATGCGAGCTTACGCGAGGTTTTAAGATGTCGCCGTCCTCATAAACAACTCTATAATCATCATAAAATTTAAGCGCCTCACGTAAATTTCTTTGCCACATAACTCTTGTCGCTACCTTTGCCATAGGCACGCCAGTAGCCTTGCTCACAAACGGTACGGTCCTGCTCGCGCGAGGATTTACCTCGATCATATAAAGCTCGTTTTCATAGATGGCAAACTGGATATTCATAAGGCCGACGACGCCTAAATTTAGCGCGATATCTCTGGTTTGCTTCTCCACTTTTTTTATCATTTCTTCGCCTAAGCTCATCGGTGGCAATATGCAAGCTGAGTCGCCAGAGTGAATTCCAGCCTCCTCAATGTGCTCCATTATCGCGCCGATATAGACCTCTTTGCCGTCACATATCGCATCTACATCAAGCTCTTTTGCATCTTGTAAAAATTTATCAAGTAGTACTGGCGAGTGATTGCTAACTTTGACCGCTTCACTCATATACTCTTTTAGTTCGCTCTCGTTGTGTACCCTTCTCATCGCCCTACCGCCAAGGACGTAGCTTGGACGAACTAGCACTGGATAGCCGATATTTGCGGCCTTTTGTAAGGCTTCCTCTAAGCTAGTGGCAGTGTCATTTTTAGGTTGAAGGACGCCTATTTTATTTATAAATTCACTAAATTTCTTTCTATCCTCGGCCACATCGATCACTCTTGCAGTTGTGCCGATGATCTTAGCGCCGATCACGCTTAGGCGTTTTGCGAATTTAAGCGGAGTTTGGCCGCCAAAATGCACGATCACGCCGTCTGGCTTTTCACGCTCGATGACTGATCTAACATGCTCAAAATCAATCGGCTCAAAATACAAAATATCGCTCGTGTCGTAGTCGGTTGAGACGGTTTCTGGGTTGCAGTTGTACATTATCGTTTTTATGCCAAGGTCTCTTAGGGCGTAGCTTGCATGCACGCAGCAGTAGTCAAACTCTATACCCTGACCGATCCTATTTGGACCGCCACCTATTATCATCACCTTTTTAGCGTCTTTTGCTAGCTCTTTTTTAGGAAATTTAGTGATATTTGTGGTTGAGTAAAGATACGGAGTTAGTGCCTTAAACTCACCTGCGCAAGTATCAACCTCATTGTATTCAAGCTCGATGCCAAGCTTTTGTCTAGCAAAATAGATATCATTTTGACTAAGCTCAAGATCGTCTTTTTCATTTATAAGCACAGCTATCATCTTGTCTGAAAAGCCCATGCTTTTAGCCTCTCGCAGTAGCTCCTCGTTGTTTAAGATATCCATGTCGATCTTATCTTCAAATTTAACTATCTCATAAATTTGCTCCAAAAACCAAGGATCGATCTTGCTAAACTCATGCACCTCAGCTACGCTAAATCCATCTCTAAATGCCTGCGCAATATATAAAATTCTCTGCTCGTTTGCATTTCTGATGCCATAAACCAAGGCATTTTTCTCTAGGCTAAGGCTATTAAATCCGCAAAGGTCGCGCTCTAGGCTGCAAAGCGCCTTTTGGATACTCTCTTTAAATGTCCTACCTATCGCCATCACCTCGCCAACTGACTTCATCGCGGTGCCTAGATATGGGTTTGATCCTGGAAATTTCTCAAATGTAAAGCGTGGGATCTTTGTCACAATGTAGTCGATCACCGGCTCAAAGCTAGCAGGCGTGCCAGTGATGTCATTTTTGATCTCATCTAAACTAAAACCAACTGCAAGTAGAGTCGCGACCTTTGCGATAGGATAGCCAGTAGCCTTACTTGCTAGCGCTGAGCTTCGGCTAACACGTGGGTTCATCTCGATAACGATCATGCGGCCAGTTTTTGGATCTATGGCAAACTGCACGTTACTGCCGCCCGTATCAACGCCAATCTCACGAAGTATGGCAAAGCTAGCGTCACGCATAGCTTGATACTCCTTATCTGTGAGCGTTAAGGCCGGTGCGACCGTGATGCTATCGCCTGTATGCACGCCCATTGGGTCGAAATTTTCGATCGAGCAGACGATGATGCAGTTGTCATTTCTATCTCTAATGACTTCCATCTCGTACTCTTTCCAGCCAAGCAGGCTCTCTTCTATCAAAATTTCATGTATTGGGCTTGCGTCAAGGCCGGTGTTGGCTAGCTCTTTAAACTCATCCATATTATAAGCCACGCCGCTTCCTGCACCACCAAGCGTATAGCTAGCTCTTATTATTAGTGGGAAGCCTATCTCATTTGCTGCATTTAGCGCGTCATCCATGTTATAAGCATATCTACTCTCAGGCAGGTCCATGCCGATCTTTTGCATGGTCGCTTTAAAAATTTGTCTATCTTCGCCCTTTTTTATCGCTTCTGGGTTTGCACCAAGAAATTTGACATCCTTTAAAAGGCCGCTCTCAAAGACCTCCATAGCGGCATTTAGCGCCACTTGACCGCCCATTGTTGGCAAGATAGCGTCAATATTTTCTTTTTCGATGATCCTTAAAATGCTCTCTTTTGTGATCGGCTCTATATACGTTGCATCGGCAAAATTTGGGTCAGTCATGATGGTGGCTGGGTTTGAGTTGATAAGCACTACGCGGTATCCAAGCTCCTTTAGCGTCTTGGCTGCTTGCGTGCCTGAGTAGTCAAATTCGCAGGCTTGACCGATGACGATAGGGCCTGAGCCGATTAGCAAAATGGTATTTATGTCTGTTCTTTTTGGCATTATTTTTCCTTTGTAACAACGTATAGGTAGTTTGGTATATTTAGCTTCACATAAGGCTCAACTATCACGCTTTGATAGGAGCTCTCTTTTAAAATTTTACTCACGCGCCCTACTGGCACTCCACTAAAAAATATCCCATCAAGCCCGCTCGTAAAGACCTCATCGCCCTCTTTTGGGCTGAGCCATTGTGGGATAAATTTCACCATTATTTGGCCTTGATTTCCATGCGCGACGCCTGGAATTTTGTCATTTCCTATGTAAACCGCAAATATACTTTTTGGATCATTTTGCAAGTAAGCTAGTGGCTTGCCATCTTTTGCGATGACGATGCCAGCGCTATTTCCTTGATAGATGAGTCCATAAATTTTATTTGGGTCGTATCCTTCAAACTCACTTATCCAAATTTTATTATAATCCCCGATATGCACGTAGCTAAGCCCTTTTACAAGCTTTACAGCTGGGGCGTAGGCAGTTGAGTTTTTATCTTTTAAAATTTGATTTAGCTCGTTTGCAAAAGTAGAAAGAAGCGTGGCTGAGCGCTCTAGCTCTTCATTTTGCGCTCTTAGTTTTTCTATCTCACTAGCCTGCCTAAAATATTCGTTTATATAGTCTTTCACGCTTTTAGCAAAATTGTCGTATGAATTCGTAGCATAGTTACTAAACCCAATAGAAAGATTACCTAAAATTTCTCCCTTAAAAACTGAGGCCGTAGCAAGCAATGCTATAAAAACAAAAAGAACAATCTTACTCTTCATTTGTCAGCTGTTGTAAAAGCCCAATCTCTTCAAGTGCCTTGCCAGTTCCTCTAGCAACCGCGAGAAGTGGCTCATCTGCTACAAAAACTGGAAGTTTAACGATATCAGATAAAAATTTATCAAGTCCTCTAATAAGTGCTCCACCACCAGTTAGTACGATACCAGTCTCCACGATATCGCCCGCAAGATCAGGTGGCATCATCTCAAGCACGGTTTTAAGCGCATCTGCGATCTCTTTTAGCGGTTCTCTCATCGCCTCTCTCACATCTTCGCTTGTTAGTTCGACTCTACTTAAAAGACCACTTACCTGGTCGCGACCTTTTACCACTACGCTTAGCTCTTTTTCAAGTTGCACGGCAGAACCTACGGCGATCTTTATCTCCTCGCCAGTTCGCTCACCTATTAGTAAGTTATATTTCTCTTTTATGTAATTAACAATGCTAATATCGATCTTATCGCCAGCTGTGCGGATTGATTTTGAAATAACTAGACCACCAAGCGAGACGACACCAATCTCAGTCGTACCACCACCGATATCAACCACTAGGTTACCTTGTGGCTCACGAACTGGTAAATTTGCGCCAATCGCTGCTGCCATAGGCTCTTCGATCAAAAATACTTCTCTTGCTCCAGCACTTAAAGCACTTTCTCTAACAGCTTTTCTTTCGACCTGAGTAAGTCCATAAGGAACTGAGATGATGATCCTTGGGCGTAAAAAGCTTTTTCTTTTATGAGTCTTTTCTATAAAATAGCGTATCATACGCTCAGTCATATCAAAATCCGCAATAACGCCATCTCTCATCGGCCTTATCGCCTCGATATCGCCTGGAGTTTTTCCTACCATCTCTTTTGCAGCATGTCCGACCGCTAAAATTTTTTGTTTGCCATATTTCTCACGCCTTACTGCAACAACAGAAGGTTCATTTATTATTATGCCTTTATCTTTTACCAAAACAAGTGTATTTGCCGTACCGAGATCTATGCCCATATCACTTGAGAAAAAACCTATAACCTGATCTAAAAACATCTATTTCCTTTACGCTATTTTCTTATCGTGCTTTATTAAAATTGGCTTTGCCTTATCTTTTACTGTCTCTTTTGAGATAACAATATCATACTCTTTTAACTCTGGTAGCTCATACATTATGTCTGTCATAAGCTCTTCCATTATACTTCTAAGCCCTCTGGCTCCAGTCTTTCTCTCAATAGCCAGACTTGCTATCTCTTCAAGCGCTTCATCATCAAATTTAAGCGTAGCACCATCAATCGCACAAAGCTTTTGGTATTGTTTTAATATCGCATTTTTTGGCTCGGTTAAAATTTTAACCATATCTTCTTTTGTTATCTCGTTTAAAGTAGCTACTACGTGAAGTCTGCCAATAAGCTCTGGAATGAGGCCATATCTTACAAGATCGTCTGGCTCAAGTAGGCTTAGTAAATTTTCTTTTTCATTTTTGCCACGTTTTTCTTGGTTAAATCCAAGTACGTTTTTACCAACTCTTCTCTCTATAATATCAAGAAGTCCGTCAAATGCACCACCGCAAACAAACAAGATATTTGTCGTATCTATCTGGATGAAGTCTTGGTTTGGATGCTTTCTGCCACCTTTTGGTGGGATGTTCACGACGCTTCCTTCGATTATCTTTAATAGTGCTTGTTGTACGCCTTCACCCGAAACGTCTCTTGTGATGCTTCTATTTTCACTCATTCTAGCGATCTTATCGATCTCATCTACAAAGACAATACCTTGCTCCGCCTTTTTTACATCGCCATTTGCAGCTTGTAAAAGCCTAGTAAGGATATTTTCAACGTCCTCACCGACATATCCAGCCTCAGTTAGGCTTGTGGCATCACAAATTGCGATAGGCACATCAAGAAATCTTGCCAAAGTCTGAGCCATCAATGTCTTGCCGCTTCCAGTTGGGCCAACAAGCAAGATGTTTGATTTTGAAATTTCAGTATCGTCTTTGATGTCGCTTTGTTTAAAAATTCTCTTATAGTGGTTATATACGCCGACACTAAAGACCTTTTTAGCCCTATCTTGACCGATCACATAGTTATCAAGTACCGCTTTTAGCTCCTTTGGTGTGAGCTTTTGATACTCTATCGTTTCGTCATTTTTACTCTCTTCTACGCTAGTATCTCCATGTATCATATCGTATGCGGCTGCTATGCAGTACTCGCATATATAGGCATTTCCTTCGATATCAGCGAGTAATCTTCTCTCAGCAGACTCTGCCTCTCCACAAAAATTACACTTTCTAGCCATTAATCTCTTCCTTTTGCAAGCGGAATTCCTCTTGTCGTTTCTAATATAAATTTACACATTTTTTTAACATTTTCATCGCTGGTTTTTGCGATCAGCTCATTTGCTTGATCTTTTAGGCTGATGCCTTGATTAAACAAAAATTTATAAGCGCGAACAAGCTCTTCAACCTGCTCTTTGTCAAATCTACGCCTAATGCCAACTAAATTTAAGCTTCTTATATAGGCTCTGTTGCCCTCAGCTAGGCAAAATGGCACTACATCTTGACTGAGCGCACTAGCCCCTGCGACCATGCAGCTTTCCCCTACTCTAACAAACTGATGAATAGGCGTAAGACCGCCCACAACAGCGTAGTCGCCAAGCTCGACGTGGCCTGCTAGAGTTGCGTTATTTGCCAAAATGACATTGCTGCCTATTATGCAGTCGTGTGCGATGTGAGAATATGCCATGATAAAGGCGTTATCGCCGATCCTTGTTATACCATCGCCCTTGTGCGTGCCTGAGTTTATCGTGCAAAACTCACGTATAGTTGCATGCTCGCCGATGATGACGCCAGTATCGACCTCATCTTTATAGCTGATATCTTGCGGGATGTCGCCCACGATCGCGTAGCTAAATACACGAGAGTTATCGCCGATCCTCGTCTTGCCAAGCACCCTTGCGCCTTGTTTTATCGTGACGTTGTTGCCAAGGACCGCATCTTTACTCACAAATGCGTAAGCCTCGATATTTGCGTCATCTCCAATGATCGCTCCATCTTCTATAACTGCTGTTTGGTGGATATTTTTCATTGTCTCTCTTTTTCTTAAAGCCTATTTATCGACTATCATCGCTTTTAGCTCAGCCTCAGCGCAAAGTGCGTCATCTACGTATGCCTTGCCTTCAAGCACCCAGATATTTCCCTTGTGTTTTAATACATTTAGTCTATACTCTAGTCTATCTCCAGGGCGGACTGGATGGCGAAATTTCGCTCCGTCTATGCTCATAAAATAAACCACTTTATTCTCGATACCAGCCTGATGCTCGTCGCTCATACTCTTAAACGCTAGCACGCCACCAGCTTGTGCCATGCCTTCAATGATCATCACGCCAGGATAGATCGGGTGACCTGGGAAGTGCCCCTGAAATATCGGCTCACCAATGGTTACATTTTTATAAGCGACGATATTCTTAGCTGGCTCTAGCTCGACAACTCTGTCGATAAGCAAAAATGGAAATCTATGTGGAAGAATTTTTTGAATTTCTACGACGTCTATCACGTTTTAGCCTTAGTAATGTAAATTTGTGGCGATTGTAACAAATTTATACTAAGAAAAAAATTATTAGCCTCTTTTAAAAATCTCTAAATTTCGCCTTATGTAGCAAAAATTTAATTCACTGCTTTAAGATAAATTTTATAAACTAACCTCTTAGTCTAAAACCAAAATTTCTTCGCTGTCGTTATAAAAAATAGCCTTTGCGTAAATTTCGTAGCTGCCCTTTTTGACCTCGTCTAAGATGATGATAGGATTTTGCGAAAACTCCCCGCATATCTGCCTACGAAATTTCATCTCAGCGCCAAGCTCAAGCGGCCTTTTACAAAGCTCATCAACGCTTTTAAATTTGCTATTTATAAATTTATTAAAGCACTCTATGCTCATAAGTATTGCGCCCTCTTTTAGCTCATCATCGATCTCGCAGTCGCGCTCTATATTTAGCTTTAAGCTCTCTCTTTTAAAGCCAGAGTAGAGCACAAAGTAGCTTGACACCACAGCATTTTGAAATTTAACACTAGCGCGCAAAAGTCTATAGTTTAAAAATCGCCTTCTAAAAAGGTGAAATTTCTCCCCTCTCGCCTCGCAAAGGCGCACCTTTTTATAAAGCTCAAGTCTCGCCTCAATGCTACCATAAAGTGCCCTTGCATGAAGCTCGCTCATTAGCTCACTTTGGGGTAAATTTTGCGAGTCGCGCTGTTTTTTTAGCGCAAAGACGCAGCCGCAGTAGTTTTGGTGATAGAGTTTGTCCTTTTTAGCGAGGATAAACTGCTCGCTTGTGCCGCCATTTTTTCTATAATCAACCGCAACGGCTTCTAAATTTGAGCCAGCCACCGCCTCATCAAGCGCCTTTTTGAGCTGAGTAAAGTCCTTTTTTGGGCTCATCAAAAGCGTCGTCGTGATCTTATTAAGTCCTAGCTCAAGTGCCTTTTTAGCGGAGTCTTTCATACGAAAATCAAAGCAGTATTCGCACCTTTTGCCCTTTTCTGGCTCATCTTCAAGCCCCTTTGTACCGCCAAGCCACGCTTCGTAGTCGTATTCGCCGCATATTAGCTCGATGCCTAGCTTCTCACAGCTTCGTTTTACATCCTCAAAACGCAGTAAAAATTCGCTATATGGATGTATGTTTGGGTCATAAAAATAGCCGACTATTCGTTCATTTGGGAAGTCTTTTTGTAAGCGCTGTAAAAAGTAGTGGCTATCGACCGAGCAGCAGATGTGAACTAACAAAATTTAACCTTTTTTTGCTTGCATTATATCAAAGATTATTTTTATAAATTTTTGCAGCATCGAGGTATTTTTTAAGGACATTTTGGCTTTCAAGATCATCAAATTTACCCCACGCCACCTGCTTGCCAGATTCGATTATTAGCACTTTTTGTGCTATCTTAATCGCACTTAAAATATCGTGCGTGATAAAAATTATGCTGATTTTTTCATCTAAGCTTAAAAGCAAATTTATGATCTTTTGCTTTGTCTCGTTATCAAGCCCGCTTGTTATCTCGTCACAGATCAAAATTTTTGGTTTTGAGAGTAGTGCCAGCAATATCCCAACCCTTGTCGCCTCGCCACCACTTAGCTGAGATGGATATTTTTCTAAAATTTCATCTTTTAAATTTAAATTAGCTAAAAGCTCTTTAAGCTCATTTTCACTAAAGCTAAGCTTAAGATAAGACCTCACGTGAGCGATCGCGGTTTTTACTTTTAGCGCTGGATTTAGGGCTTGCTTTTGATTTTGCAAGATATATCTGATGTCCTTTTTGAGCTCATTTTTATCTGTGATCTCCTCATCGTTTATGTAAATTTTGCCCCCACTTTTTGGCTCACTAAATGATATAAGCTTTGCAAGCGTGCTTTTGCCACTGCCACTTTGCCCCAAAATGGCTAAATTTTCGCCATCATCAAGCTCGCAACTTATCCCCTCCAAAAGGTGCAGCACTTCAGCTTTAGCGTTAAAATGCTCCTTAAAGCTTAAACTTTTTGAGACGTTCTCAAGCCTGATTTTCACGCATTTTCCTTTAAATTTAGCCGCCCATCTCTCATCTGCCAAATCTCATCACTAAGATAATTTGTTAGCGCCTCATCGTGCGAGATAAAGATGACGCTCATCTTGCCTTTTAGGCTCTCTAAGATGCCCGCCACGTGGCTAGCGCTAATGCTATCAAGCCCGCTTGTTATCTCGTCGCAGACTAAAATTTTTGGCTTCAGGCAAAGTGCAAGAGCGATCTGCACACGGCTCGCCTCACCGCCACTTAGCTCGTATGAGTATTTATGCCAGATGAGATTAGCATTATCTAGCCCAAACTCCCTAAAATAGCTAAATGCAAGCTCTTTATTTGATTTATTATCGCCGCCAAGATAGGCATTAAAGTGATCGCCCACGTTTAAGAGCGGATGAAGGCTAGCAACGGAGTTTTGAAAAATGAGCGCGGCAACCTTTTTTCGGTGCTCTTTTAGCTCATTTTGGCTAAGTTTTAAGATATCTTTTTTATAAATGCTAAAATTATCCGCCCTCACTCTAAAATCATCATCAAAAAGCCTTATTAGGCTCTTTGCAAAGAGCGATTTGCCACTGCCACTTGCACCCGTGATACCTATAAATTTACCCTCACTCATGGCAAAATCAAGCTCACACAAAAGCTTCTTATCCTTATAAAAAACGTTTAAATTTTTAATCTCTATCATATTTTTATATTGCTATTTTTTGAATTTGATGTGATGATCGAGGTTACAAGGATGAGCAAAAATAGCGTCACGCCAGGGAAAAGTACCATCCACCAAGAGCCAAGGAAAAGCGCCTCTTTACTCTCATTTAGCATGATGCCAAGGCTTATTTTGTTTGCGTCACTGCCCACGCCAAAAAAACCAAGCGTGGCCTCCATGACGACCGCATTTATCGCGTTTATGCCAAAAATACTAATTATAAGGTGCTTTAAATTTGGCAAAATTTCAAAGCAGATCAGGCTAAATTTACCAGCCCCATTTATGACGGCTTGCTCGGCGTAGTCGCACTTTTTATTAAGCCTTAAATTTTGCATAAAAACTTTTGCGCCCTGCATAAACGAACAAATGGCGATGATAAAAGAGGTTATAAGCAGATCTCCGCTACTAAATGAGCTAAAAAGCATGATAAAAACGATGTTTGGTATGCTTAAAAAGGCATCAAGCCCCTTATCAAAAAGGCTCTCACAAACTCTACTCTTGCTCGTGCCAAAATAGGCATAGATAAGCGAGAAAAGCGTCGTTAAAAAGCCAGCTAGCAGTAAGACAAGAAGCGAGTTTTTAAGTGCGTAGGCAACTCTTATGAGATTGTCCCTGCCTAGGATATCAGTGCCAAAGATGTGCTCGCTACTTGGGGCTAAATTTACCGCCATAAAGTCAGTAAAATTTGGCTCAAATTTAGAAAAAAATGGCGTCACAAAAGCAAATGTTACAAGCGCTAAAAAGACAAAACAGGCTAAGAAAAATATGACTTTTCTCATAAATTTCTTTTATCTGCCAAGATGGCGAAAATTTTAGCCAGTAAATTTGCAAAAACAACAAAAACAGCCGTTAGCAAAATGGTCGCAAGTGCGACTGGATAGTCTTTGGCGATCACCGCATCAAGGCTAAGCTTGCCTATGCCTGGAAATGAAAAAATGCTCTCGATGACGTATGATCCAGCAAAAACGCCGGCCACAAGGGTTGCAAAATAATAGACTATATCGGTGCTTGCGTGCTTTATGGCAAAGAGATAAATTTTGCCGCGCCCCAAACCTCTAGCGTGAGCTGTCTGGATAAAATCAGCGTTTAGGCTTTGATTTAGCCTGTCTCTTACAAATTTCACGTTTGCGCCAAGGTGTGGCAAAATGATGGCAAGCGTTGGCAAGATGATAAATTTAGCTCCGACGCCGCTAGATCCTAGTTCGTTTGCCCCAGAGCTTGGAAGCACGTTTAGATATACACTAAAGATCGCTATAAGCACGAGAGCTACGTAAAAATGCGGCAGTGAAGCCAGTAAAAATGAGCTAAAATTTATAAAGATATCGGCAAATTTATTCTTATAAATGGCGCTTAAAAATCCTAAGAAAAATGATAAAAAAACTATCAGAAAAAACGAAGCAAAAAATAAAATAAGTGAGTTTAAAAGCCTCTCTTTAATGAGCAAAAAAACGCTTGCCCCACTTACAAAGCTAGTGCCAAAATCCCCTGTCACAAAGTGAGTCAGCCATCTAAAATACTGCACAAAAAAGCCATCTTTTAGCCCCAAATTTTCTAAAATTTGCTCTTTTATAGCAACGCTTAGCGCTTCACTTCGCAAAAATATCGCGTCAGTGACGTTTCCTGGCAAAAAATATATGAGCAAAAATAGAAAAAATGAGATGAAAAACAGTAATCCAAGGCTTGAGATCGCTGTTTTTAAAATGGCTCTAAACAAAGTTTTTATCCATTATTTTACTTGCCACTCTCTTATGTTCCATAAAAATCCAGCCCCATGGTGACCTAAAATTTGCGTCTTTATGCCTGAAATTTTGTTATTAAACACAAGTGGATAGTCAAGATAGGCTATAAAAATGTAAGGTGGGTTTTTATGAAGCGCTTTTAGAAATTCTTTATAGTATTTTTTCCTAAGCTCCACATCCTTTGTATATCTTGCATTTTTTAAGGCAAGGTCGACGTTTGCGTCCTTGTAGTGGTTAAAATTCCAGCCATTTTCATTCACACTCACATCAGCAAATCCACCAAAGATCCTGTACGTGTGAAAATCTGGGTCAAACGGACTTCCCCAGCCGATGATAAAGCTATCAACCTCGCTTATACTAAAGGCTGTTCTTGGCTTTGCGTAGGCTTTGGCTCTCACGCCAAATTTATTTAGCTCACTGCTTAAAATTTTGGCTAGATTAACCCTTAAGATGTCGTTATTAAAGGCGTAGATGTCAAAGCCAAGCTCCTTGCCGTCCTTTTCAAAAAAGCCAGCCTTGTTTTTCTTAAAGCCACTCTTTTCAAGCAGCTCCATAGCCTTTTGCGGATCGTAGCTAAATTTAAACTCGCTGTCATTTGCAAAGCTTTTTTCTATCGGATTATTCGCCACGCTTGCATATCCGTGAAATAATTTTTTAACTATCTCATCTTTATTTACCGCGTAGTTTAGGGCGATTCTTACATTTTTATCTTGAAAAAGAGGATCATTAAAGTTAAACATCAAAGCTCTATAATCCGCGCTTTTAAACTTAAGCAAGCTTAATTTTTTATCATCTTTTATGAAATTTACACCAGTTGGAGAGATGAGCGCGACATCGATCTCACCACTTTTAAGCCCAACGAGCCTTAAATTTTCATCACCAACAATTTTAAAAAATACCCTTTTTATCTTTGGCTCACCCTTGTAAAATTTCTCATTTGCCGCGAATTCCAAGCTCTCATCTTTTTTCCATTTTACTAGCTTATATGCGCCAGTGCCAATGGGAGCGTCGTTAAATTTATCGGTTGAGATATCTTTGCCTTTTAAAATGTGCTCAGGCAAAACACCAAAACTAAGTGCGTCAAGAAATGGCGGAAACGGCTCATTAAGCGTAATCTTTACTTTATAATCCCCTAGAATTTCAACGCTTTTTACGACTTCATAATTTGAGATAGCAGGCGCATTTAGCTTCTTATCTTGAGCCGCTTCGATAGTAAATTTAACGTCCTTTGCGCTAAATTTTACCCCATCATGCCAAAAGGCATCATCTCTTAGCTCAAAAATATACTTCAGCCCATCGTTGCTTACTTGCCAAGACTTCGCAAGCTCTGGCACGACGTTGCTATTTTCATCGTGGCTAGTAAGTCCAGAAAAAACTAGCGAAAGCGTAGGATCATGATCCTCATCATAGAGTGGATTTATACGAGGTGTTTGCTCCTCGATAGCGACCACAACGGCATTTTCATTTGCATAAGAAAGAGTACCAAACAACAAAAAAAAGACAAGCAAAATTCTCTTCATCACCATCCCCTTTGTTTAAAAATATTTCTGCATAGTAATACGAATCGCATAAAAGTGTTATTAAGCTAAATGTAAATTTATAGTATAGAAGTTTTAAATTTCTAACTATCTTTTAACCTTTTTTGAAGTAAAATCTCTCCTATTTTAGATAATAGCAAGGCAAATTTTACAATGAATAAAAATAAAAAAATAGCCCTAATTTCAGGTATAAGTTTAGTTTCACTTTTGCTTATTTACACGCTTCTTGGCTTTTTTGGTGTTCCTTATGCTATCAAAAATATTGCTCCAAAGTATCTAAAAGACTACAATGCAACGCTTTTTGTGGAAAGTGCTAAATTTAATCCTTTTACCTTTGAGCTAAATGCTACAAATGCTGAACTAAACACTACTTCGCCACTTTTTAGCACAAAGCAAATCGACGTCAAGCTAAAGCCATTTTCTATCTTTAAAAAATTAGTTGAAGTTGATGTTTTCAGGCTTCAAGAGCCAAATGTCAAAATTTTACGAGATAAAAATTCAAAATTTAACTTTAGTAATTTTATAAGCGACGATAACGCAACTACCGAAGATAACAGTACTAGCTCTATAAATTTTGCCCTAAATAACGCAAAAATCATCAAAGGCACATTTTCATATAGCGATCAAAATTTAACAAATCCATTTAACGTAAATTTTGATGATATAAACTACGAGCTAAGCTCGCTAAATACGAAGAAAAATAGCGCAGGCAGCCATATTTTTGACTCAAACTCGACTCTAGCTCACAAGATCGATCTAAATGGCGATATCAAGCTAAATCCACTAAAAATCGAGGGCAATATCAGCATAAAGGATTTTAGTATCGATCCAGTCGCGATTAGCTTTATCGATAAAGACACACTAAATCTTAAAAATGCGGTCATAAATTTAGGAATAAATTACACTTTAATTGCCGACGAGAACGCTACAAATATAAATTTAAAGGATAGCTTTTTAAATATAAAATCACTAAACATAGATGAGGGCAAAAACGAACTAAGTCTTGGTGAGCTAGAGCTTCCAAAATTTGATCTATCAAGTAAGATAGCAGACAAGATAGATGCTAAATTAGATCTAAATACCATAAATTTAAGCGATGTATCATTTAAAAATGTAATAACAGCAAGCTTAAAATCACTAAATTTAAACGATATTTCGCTTTTAGCAAATTTAAATGAAAAAAGTGAGCTAAATGCAACAGCTGCACTAAATAGCATAAATGCAAATACCCTAAAAATAGACGAAACCAGTAAAAATTTAGTAAATCTAAAAGATATAAATGCCTCAAATCTAAATGCAAATTTAGCAAATAACAAAACAGCTCTAACACTTGAAAAAATAGCGTTTGATGACATCAATGCCCCGCTTAGTAAAAATGCGAATGCAAATGTGGCAGGGACTAAAATCTCAAATATTAGCTTCACTCAAGATACCAATAAAAGCCTTGCAACTCTTGATGAGCTTAGTATAAATGGCATAAATTTAAAGGCAAAAAATAAAGAAATTTTAAATATCGCTGATGTGCTTACAAAAACGATCAAATTTGATATTTTAAATATGGCTTTGAGTGCCGAGAATATCGATGTAAATAGAACAAAATTTAACTCAGAGTTAAATGGTAGCGGCTTAAGCGCGATAAACCAGCTTGGACTTGGTGAGAAAGAGCCAGCAAAAACAGCCAATCATAGCACTAAAACCAAAAAAGAGAATACATCAGTTTCAAAAAGCAAAGAAAATGAGTTTAAATTTGATATAAAAAATATCAATGTAAATAATGCTAGTATCGCTTTGACGCATCTTTTTGAAGGCGAGAAAATCGCTCATAAATTTGATAATTTGTTTGTAAAAATAGCAAATTTAAGTAGCGATTTTAGTAAGCCATTTGACGCAAAAGTGGATATGAAAAGCTCACAAAAGCTAAATTTAGACCTAACCTCAAAGATCAAACTTGAACCTCTTGATATAACTGCTAAAATCAAACTTGAAGATAAAAATTTGCCAAAATATTTTGCCTACGCAAAGCCATTTTTAGAGGCAGATCTTTCAAGTGGAGAGATGAGTGCAAACGCCGAGCTTCACTATGCAAAAGATATAAAAGCAGATGCAAAACTTAGTGTAAAAGATATTAGATTAGATGATAAAAATAAAGAAAAGCTAATCGCATTTAAAAGTTTAGATGTAGATAAAATTTCACTTTTTAAAGATAATCTTGAAATTACTGGAGTTGCTCTAAATTCGCCATTTATCAAGGCTCATCTAAGCAAAGAGCGTGAATTTAATCTAAGCAAAATCGTAAAAGAAGATAAAAGCAAAGCCCAAAGTGAGCAAAAAGCTGAGAGCAAAAAGGTAGCTAGTAAAAAAGATGACGAGCTAAATTTTAGTATCAAAAATTTCTCACTTAACAACGGCGAGGTTGATTTTTCAGATGCGTCACTATTTATGCCATTTGCTACGAAAATTTCAAATCTAAATGGCAAGCTAACTGACATCGATAAAAAACGTCCAAGTTCGGGTGAGTTTAAAGGCGTAGTTGGCAAAAATGGCTTCTCTCAGATTACAGCAAAACTATTTCCTTTTGAGTTAAAGCAAAATACCGATATTAAGCTTGATTTTAAAGATATCGATCTAATCGACATAACGCCATATAGTGGGCAATTTTTGGGCTATAAAATAAAAAAAGGTAAGTTAAATTTAAATCTAAATTATAGCGTTGTTGATTCAAAACTAAACGGCTCAAATCTTATAAATTTTGACACACTCACACTTGGAGAAAAGGTTGATTCAAAAGATGCTGTAAATTTACCACTTTCGCTTGCTATATCGATATTAAGCGATCAAAATAATCAAATAAATATCGACCTGCCAGTTGAAGGAAATTTAGACGACCCTGACTTTAAATATGGCGGTGTCATTTGGGCTGCTGTTAAAAAGCTCTTTGCTGATATCACGTTAGCTCCGTTTAGATTTTTAGGTAATGCTCTAGGGCTTGGCAGCAAGGATCTTAGTTCTATTGATTTTCTTGCTGGAAGTAGCGAGCTAATAAGCTCAGAAGCACCAAAAATAGCTGATTTTATAAAATTAACTACTGCAAAGCCTATGATGAAACTTAGCATCACACCTACTTACTCCGAGATAGATGTGCTCTACTTTAAAGAAAAAAGGCTTGATCAAAAGATAAATCAAATAATCGCCTCAAGTGGTAAAGATTATATTACTGTGCTAAATTCTCTCGTTCCAAACGCTAAAGATAAAAGCGATAAAGCCTTAAGAGAAGAGGCAATAAAAATCATCGAAGTGGATAAGGAAAAGCTAGTTGAGCTTGCAAATGAGCGTGCAAATACAGTAAAAGAAGCGCTCATCAAGGCTGGACTTGAGGCTGGCCGCATAAATGTAAATGATGTAACAAACTCAGAGCCTAAGCAAAATACCTACACAAGCGTGCTTATGGGAGTGGCGAACTAAATTTCATTTATCTCGCTGCTTCTTGCGTTGTAAACAAACCAGCTAAGAAGCATGAGCATCATAAATGCACCAAAAACTAGGCTCGCGTAAAAATATAAGCTAAAGCCTTCGCCTAGCAAATTTGCATTGTGAAGAGCGATCATAACGCCAGCAAGTGAAATTAAATAGCCAATTAGCTTAATGATAAAAATTTTTGGATTTACAAGGATGAGTAAAAGCCCGCAAAGCATGACACTAAGGGCTATTTGTAAATTTAAAATGTCAGCTTGAGCACTTGAGCCAAATGTCAAAAAACCAAGCAAAAATATGACTAAAACCATCAAAACAGCATAAACTATCCTGCTTCGTCCAAAGCCGTACATAAAGCAAACAAAGCCTTTGTTATGTTTGTTGTAGTCCATTTTTTGCTCCTTTGCTCCTATGTAACAAGTTTTTGTATTTTAATGCCAAATTCTTAAATAAAGGCTTTAATCTGAAATTTCACTCATTTTGGCTAATATTTTGCATCTTGAAAAAGGAGCAAAAATGCCTTATGTTAATATCAAAATAGCAGGCCCAGAGCCGACAAAAGAGCAAAAAGATCAAGTTTTTAAAGAGGTGACTGAGACGCTTGTAAGAGTACTTGGCAAGAAAAAAGAGGCGGTTATGATCTTCATAGAAACTCATGATGCTAGCAACATCGGCGTAGGTGGCGAAAGTGTAGAAGATAAGAGAAAGGTGATAAAATGAGCGAATTTAGCAAAACAGACTTAGAAAGAAAGATAACGCTTGAGGTTGGCGATAAAGCGCCAGAGTTTGAAGCGCTAAATCAAGACGGTGTAAAGGTCGCATTAAAAGACTTTGTGGGCAAAAATGTAGTGCTTTACTTCTACCCAAAGGACAACACTCCTGGCTGCACAACTGAGGCTTGTGAATTTAGCGCAAACTACGATCAATTTATCAAAAATGACACCGTCATCATCGGCGTTAGCCCAGATAGCGTGAAGTCGCATGCGGGCTTTATCGAAAAGCAAAATTTAAAGCACATCCTCTTAAGCGACGAGGATAAAGAAATTTCAAAGCTTTATGGTGTTTGGCAAGTTAAGAAAAACTACGGCAAAGAGTATCTTGGTATCGTTAGAAGCACCTTTGTGATCGGCAAAGATGGCAAGATCGCTAAAATTTATAAAAGCGTAAAAGCCAAAGACCACGCCGCAAAAGTGCTAGCTGATCTTGTAAAATAAGGAGCAAAGATGAAGCTTATAAAAATACTAATTTTAAGTGCGTTTTTTGCGCTAAATTTATCAGCACTAACTGAAGGTGTGGAGTATCAAACTCTAGTAAAACCGCTTAATGTGCCTAAAAACTCGGTCGTTAAGGTCTTTAGCTACGACTGCCCACACTGCTATAAATTTGACCGAACGATTACAAAAAAGCTGATGTCAAAGCTTGAAGATGTGAAATTTATCCCATATCACCTAAGCACAAAAGGCAAGCTTGGCGAGACCGCGAGTAAAATTTTTGCCGCTCTTATATCGATAGATGAGGCAAATGGCACTGATCTACTAAGCGATGAGTCTAAATTTAAGCAAGCAAAATTTGCGATCTATAAAGCAAGACATGATGAAAAAGATGATTTTAGTGATGGCAAAGACAAAGAGAAATTTATAAATTTAGCCCTTAAAGCAGCTCACGTGAGCAAAGACGACTACGAAAAAGCACTAAATAGCGACCGAGCAAAAGAGCTTTTAGATGCGTGGTTTGCCTCTTATGATGTGGCAAGTATCAGCGGTGTGCCAGCTTTTGTAGTAAGTGGCAAATACTTAATAAATTTAAACGCAGCTTCATCAATCGATGAGATGGTAAAGATCATACAAGAGCTTTTAGATAAGTAGTTTTGGCGGGTAATATCTGCAAATTTTGGTCTTAGAAATGTAAATTTAAAGCAATTTTAGATAAACTCAGACCAAAATTTCTAAGAAAAAAGAAAGGTTTAACAATGAATGCTTCAGAATTTATCTGGATGGATGGAAAATTAGTTAAATGGGACGATGCAAAAGTACACGTTCTAACTCACTCTTTGCACTACGCTAATGCCGTATTTGAGGGTACAAGAGCTTATAAAACAAAAAAAGGTCTAGCTATTTTTAGACTCCAAGATCACACAAAAAGGCTTTTAAGATCAGCAAAAATGACTGTTTTAAATGTACCTTACACTGAGGAAGAGCTTGAAAAAGCGCAAATAGAGCTTCTTCGCGCAAACAAATATGACGGCAATGTTTATATTCGCCCACTTATATTTTTAGGATACGGCGTAATGGGTGTAGCTCACACAAAAGCACCAGTGCAAACTGCTATCGCTTCATGGGAATGGGGTGCTTATCTTGGCGATGAAGGCCTAGAAAAAGGTATCAGAGTTAAAATTTCAAGCTTTGCCAAACTCGCACCTGCTGCTCAAATGAACAGAGCAAAAGCTAGCTCAAACTACCTAAGCTCACAAATGGCAAACTACGAGGCAAAAGAGGCTGGATACGACGAGGCGCTACTTCTTGATAGCGAGGGCTTTGTGGCTGAAGGTCCAGGCGAGTGCTTCTTTATCGTTGAAAATGGCGTTTTAATCACTCCACCAAACGACAACAGCCTACTTAGCATCACTCAAGATACAGTCATAAGACTTGCTCATGATCTTGACATTGAAGTAAGAAGGGAGCGCATCACAAGAGATCAGGCATATACAGCTGACGAGGCATTTTTCACAGGTACTGCAGCCGAAGTAACGCCGATAAATAGCATAGATAACCGAATCATTGGTAATGGTGCTAGAGGCGAAGTGACAAAGAGACTACAAAAAGCTTATTTTGACGTGGTTTATGGTCTAAATAAAAAATATGAATCATTTTTAACATATATTTAAAAATTTAAAGGAACGAAATGCCCGCTGATTTAAACGATTATTTCAATAAAAAAAAGCCAGGTAATGACAACAGAGGCTCAAGTCAAAATAGCGACAAAGAGCCGCCTTTCAAAAAGGACTTTAAAATGCCAAATTTACCAAGTGGTTTTGGTAAATTTGGAGCACTTGCCTACATTGTAATTGCAATTATTGCTATTTTTGCTATCACTCAGCCATTTAAAGTGATTCACTCAGGCGAAGTTGGCATAAAATCTACAGCAGGTAAATACGAGCCAAATCCTTTACAGCCAGGCTTTCACTTCTTTTTACCTTTTATCCAAGACATCATCATCGTAGATACCAGAGTTAGGATCATAAACTATACTTCTGGCGAGGATATGGGCGAATCAATGCAAAAATCATATCAAGGCGTTGGTGCTGGAATTTTACGTAAAAATTCTATTTCAGTGCTTGATGCTAGAAATTTACCAGTTAGCATTGATATTACTGTGCAATACCGTTTAAATCCAGAAAATGCCCCTCAAACTATTGCCTCTTGGGGTCTTAGCTGGGAGAGCAAGATAGTTGATCCTGTCGTTCGTGACGTAGTTCGCAGTATCGCTGGTAAATATACAGCAGAAGAGCTTCCAACAAAGAGAAACGATCTAGCAAGACAAATCGATGATGGCATAAGAAAAGACATCGACTCTCAGCCAAATAAGCCAGTTGAGCTTTTAACAGTGCAGCTTCGTGAGATCATCTTGCCTTCAAAGGTAAAAGAGCAGATCGAGCGCGTCCAAATCGCTAAACAAGAAGCTGAAAGAACAAAATACGAAGTAGAAAGAGCAAATCAAGAAGCCTTAAAACAAGCCGCACTTGCAGAAGGTACCGCTAAAGCTGCGATCATTGAAGCAAAAGGTAAGGCTGATGCCATTAAAATCGAGGCTGACGCAACTGCGTATGCAAACAAAGAGGTTGCAAAAAGCGTCGATCAAAATTTACTAAATTTAAAGCAGATCGAGACGCAAAACAAATTTAACGAAGCTCTAAAAGAAAACAAAGATGCTAAAATTTTCTTAACACCCGGTGGAGCTGTGCCAAATATCTGGCTAGACGCAAAAGATAGAGCAAAAGCTAGCTCAGTAAGCGAGAGATAAAAATGAATAGCGTAACAAAAAGTATAGACTGGCAAAAGGTTGGCGGATTGCTTCCAGTAGTGGTTTGCGATCATGCCACAAATGAAGTTTTAATGCTTGCTTATATGAACGAAGAAGCATTAAATTTAAGTCTATCTAGCCGTTACGCTCACTATTTTTCACGCACTAAAAATAGAATTTGGAAAAAAGGCGAAGAAAGTGGCAACACTCAGGAGATAAAGGCTGCTTTTTTAGACTGCGATAACGATACTTTACTTTTAAAAGTGATTCAAAACGGAAGCGCTGCTTGTCACACTGGAGCAAGGTCATGCTTTTTTAATGAAATAAATTTACATGATGGCAAAATTTTAGATACAAAAGTTGAAGTCAAAAAAATAAATTATGGTGTGCTTGATGAGCTTTACCATGTGATAGAAGATAGAAAGCTAAATGCTAACCCTGAAACTTCATATGTAGCAAGTCTTTTTAAAAAAGGTGAAAATCAAATTTTAAAGAAAGTTGGCGAAGAGGCTGGCGAATTTATAATGGCCGCAAAGGATCTTAGTTTCGCAGAAAACTCAAAGCAAAATGAGCAAAAAGCAAAAGATGATCTGATCTATGAAGCAGCCGACCTTTGCTTTCATGCACTTGTAGCACTTTCAGCCCATAATATCCATCCAGACACTGTAAAAAACGAACTTGCAAGGCGTTTTGGTATGAGCGGCATTGAAGAGAAAAGATCGCGAGATGTTAAATAGCATTAAGCACAACTTGCTTTTTGTATTGCAAAATGCAAAGCTCATTGATTTTCTAACCTATGGCTGGATATTTTTAGCATTTATACTAATTGTGCTTTTAGGAATTTTTATCGCGATAAAGTCGTGGTGGCAGATAGGATTTTTATTTATTTTGGCTGCTTTTTTCGGACTTTTTGTAGGTAATTACTACGCGAACAAATATATAAATGAAAATTTAAGGCCAGTTAGCATAAGCAAAATAATAACCAAGCAGCTTCAATATGTCGATGCGTTAATGGTTGATTTTAATATTACAAATAATTCAAATAATGCACTTAGTATCTGTAAAATCGAGCTTGACTTCTATCTAAGCTCGAGACAAAATACGAAAGACTTTTTTAACTCACTTAACCCATTTGCTAGAAAAAGAATCATCTTAAACGAGGAATTTTTACCAAAGCAAAGCATTGAAGTTAAAGAATTTGTCAATGATTTCGCATTTATAGACTACAATATCTCTAAAAAAGTGGAGTGTTTTTGATGAGCTCAGCATATTTTACGATCGTTCATATTATCGTTCTTTTTGCGATTGCTCTACTTTCTATTTTGTTTCTTGTTCTTTCACTTAGAGCTGAGCGAAAGTTATTTTTATCACTATTTTTTACAAACATTCTAGTCTCAACCACACTTGCTGTTTTTTTGATGCTAGTGCTTGACAAATATACAAAAAAAGGCATGCTTGAAAATGTAAAAAGTGAGCGAATTTTACGAAATGAGAGTATTGTTTTTAAGGGACAGGTGAGAAATATTGGTAAATTTACAATTAGCAACTGCACGCTGACAGTCAAACTAATCAATCAACCGCTAAATAAAAATGACCTTGGCGGGGAAGCATTTTTTAAGCCAAGTGGGCTTTCATTTTTCTCATGGATTCTTGGCACAGATAAGGACGAGAGGCCAAATACAGTTGAATATAAATTTGATGTAGCCAAAAATTTACCAAAGCAAAAAAGCACACCATTTACCGTATATATGCCATATCCGCCTTACTTTAAAAACGGCATGAATATCACAAAACTAAATTGCTACTAAGTCAAATTTAAAGCAAATTTTTACAAATTTCATAGGATAAAACGCTAAGTCTTGGTTTGATTTTAGAGTAAATTTTATCTTTTTAGCATCTGCAATAAACACGAATTTTTAAATTAAAGATTTAAAAAGTACAAAGTATGTCAAGTAGCCTACCCAATTTTTGTAGGTCATTTAAGAAAAGTTGCTTTGTTTTTCGTGTAAATTCTTTTGCTTCCTCTAGGATTTTAGTCTCGGCTATATTATAAACAAACTCTTTTTTTAGGATCTTTGCACCTTTTTTATAAAAGAAATTTGCCTCTATTAAGCTTGCAAAAAAGCTATCATCTCTTAAATAGTAGTTTGTTGCTACATTTACATACACTGGTTTTTGCATCAAAAAATCGCCACAAACACTATTTTGCGAGCTAAATTTAACGCTCTCAAGCACATCAGGCCTTATCTCATAAAATTTTATCTCATTAGCTTTTTTTAAAGTCAGAATATCACTTGATTTATTTAAATTTATAGAGCTATTATTTACCTCAAGTACGTTTATAGTACCCTTTGCAAGCGAATAAGCATTTAAAATCTTATCTTCTGCTAAAAAATTTACTACACCAAAAAATGGCACACTAGCATTTTGTTCTACAAAATTTTGAACGGTTTTTATTTGTAGCTGCTGTTTTGTGCCATTTATCTCATAGTAGCTTACGTAAATAGAAATTTCGTCTTTTTTGCTTGGATTCTTTTGTGAGCAACCACTAAAAAATAGTGCAACAAGCAAAAAAATTGCTAAATTTTTCACTTTATGAAATAGTCACCATCAAAGCTTACAAGCGAATATCTTCGCTCATTGCCGATACTTTCTTTAAGTTCGTCTATACTTAAAAATTCTAAGCTATCTGCGCCGATATATTCTTTTACTTCCTCTGCGTTTTTTTTAGAGCTTATTAACTCTTCAAAACTTGGCGTATCGATACCGTATCGCTCAGGGTATTTAAGCTCAGGGCATGCGACTCTAAAATGAATCTCTTTAGCGCCCGCATGTCTTAAAAGATCAACCACCTTTTTTGAAGTAGTACCGCGAACGATACTATCATCGATAACAACGATACTTTTACCCTTTAGAACCGATGACATAGGGTTAAGTTTTAGCTTAACTTTTAAATTTCTCATCTCTTGGCTTGGCTCGATGAAGGTTCTACCCACATAGTGGTTTCTAGTGATAGCTAGCTCAAATGGGATTTTGCTCTCATTTGCGTACCCAAGCGCTGCTGGTACTCCGCTATCTGGTACAGGTACGACGAAATCTGCTTTAATTTTGCTCTTTTTAGCTAGTACTTCACCCATTTTTTTTCTAACTTCATAGACGCTTTTACCTTCTATCACGCTATCTGGGCGAGCAAAATAGATATATTCAAATGCGCATATTCTAGGATCTGGCTCATAAATTTGAATGCTTTGAAACTCACTTTTTCCATGTTCAAAGACTATCATCTCACCAGGCCTGATATCTCTTATAAAGCTAGCCCCCACAAGATCAAAAGCACAAGTCTCACTAGCTACGATATATCCACCATCTTTTAGCTTGCCAAGGCTTAGTGGCCTAACACCCCAGCGATCTCTTATGGCAAAGGTTTTATGGCGTGACTGGATAAGCAGACAATAAGCACCTTTTATCTTATCAAGTGCTGCAATAATACGGTCCTGCAAGTGTTCGCTATGGTTTCTTGCGATTAGATGGATGATATTTTCAGTATCCATATTTGTCTGGAATATCGCACCATCCTTAATAAGCTCATCTCTAACCTCATCTTTATTTACCAAATTTCCATTATGGACTATCGAAATCTGCCCCAAAGAGTAATTAGCGGCTATTGGCTGGGCGTCACGACCTGAGTTTTTACCAGCCGTTGCATAGCGGTTGTGACCGATCGCCATATCACCTTTTAGTGATCTTAAAATTTCTTCATTAAAGACCTCTGTAACTAGGCCATTACCCTTGTGCGTAGAAATTTCTCCGTCATCACAAACACTAATGCCACTCGCCTCTTGGCCGCGATGCTGCATAGAAAATAACGCATAATAGGCAGTCTTTGCTGCATCTTTAGAATTTATAATACCAACTATTGCACACATTTTTTTCCTTTAGTTTTCATCATCTTTGTAAATTTCAAGAACATTTTTGTAGTTAAACTTGATCTCATCGCCAGCATTTAAACAGCCTTTTGAAATAGTTCATTGTCTAAAATGCCGGTAAATTAGCCGTTATTTGTCTCGTTAATGACCACCCACATGCGCTCAACCTGAGCAAACTCATCATCTTCAAATCTAAATATAAGCTTTACTATATCACCAGTTCTTAAATTTTGGCGCTTTTCATGCTCTGGCATGTAGAATTTATCACCAAATTCTAGCTTGTAGTTCTCTACATCATCAAGCACAAATTTAATCATCAAGCCCTAAACTATCATCTATCGAGTAAAGGCCACTATTTTGATCTTTTAGCCAAATAGCAGCCCTGATCGCACCTTTTGAAAAGGTTGCCCTACTCGTTGCGGTGTGATTTAGCTCTATAAACTCACCGTCATTATAAAAGCCAACCGTGTGGCGACCTACCACATCTCCACCACGAAGTGCCATGACTGCGATCTCGTCTTTGCTCCTAGCCCCTACCATACCGGCTCTACCAGTTACTAAAACATCTTTTAAATTTAAATCTCTTGCCTCAGCTACACTTCCTGCAAGTGTCATCGCAGTGCCACTTGGAGCATCTTTTTTGTGCCTGTGGTGTTGCTCTACGATCTCTATGTCAAATTCTCTTAATGTTTTTGAAGCAATCCTTGCAAGGCGGTTTAGAACAGCCACACCAAGACTCATATTTGTTGCATAAAGAATAGGCATAGCCCCTGATGCCAGGTGGAGCAAATTTTTCTCGTCATCATCTAAGCCGGTTGTACCGATAACTAGTGGTTTTGGATTAGTTCTAGCGTAGTTTAGCAGTGCTACCGTAGCCTCTTTTTGGCTAAAGTCGATTATTACATCACACGCTTCAAAAAATTTAGCAAAGTCATTTGTCAAAAGATCGCTACTTAAATTTTCAACCTCATTTTTTTGGCTAAAAGCGATGCTTAAAGTGGCATCTTTCTCATCTTTTAAACAAGAAATGATACTTTGAGCCATCTTTCCACTAGCACCATAAAGGCCTATTTTTACCAAAATTTATCCTTTGATTTTTGGTGAAATTTAACATAAAATTTATTATAGATAGATTACAAATAGGCTTTAAAAATACGTATAAAATCAAAAATTTGATAGAAAAAAAGAAGAAAAATTTAGCCAAAAAATTGGCTAAATTTGAGTATTAATGCAAGCTTTCTATATAACTCATAGCGCTAAGTGCAGCCACTGCGCCATCACCTGCAGCTACGATGACTTGCTTTGGAGCGTCCTCTCTTATGTCGCCCGCTACAAAGAGCCCTTTTAGGCTAGTTTGCATCTTAAGGTTTGTCTTAACCTGTCCACCATCAACCATCTCGCAGATAAATTTGCCATTTTCATCTTTTAAAATTTCGTTATTTACATTTAGTCCGACAAATGTAAAAATTCCTGGCACATCAAGCACACGCTCGCCATTTTTGGTATCAAGTACGATCTTTGTTAGGCCCATTTTATCGCCAAGTGCCTCTTTTATCGTCGCACTTGTTATAAACTCGATCTTTTCATTTTTTCTAGCTTTTTCAACCGTAGTTGGCGCCGCTCTAAACTCTTCACGTCTATGGATTAGATAGACTTTTGAGCAGATATTCGCTAGATAAAGTGCCTCTTCAACGGCTGTGTCGCCACCGCCAAGAACAGCTACCTCTTTATTTTTGTAAAAAAATCCATCGCATGTTGCGCATGTGCTAACACCTTTGCCAAAGAACTCATCCTCGCCCTTAAAGCCAGCACGTCTTGGAGTTGAGCCAGTTGCTACGATGACAGCCTTTGCCTGCTCGCTCTTACCGCCCTCAAGTAAAATTTCAAAGCTACTGTCGCTGTTTTTTCTAACACCAACGACGTTTGCCCACTTATGAACTAGTCCAAATGCACTACACTGCTTCCACCAAGTGCTCATAAAGTCAAAACCGCTCTCGCCAGGGGCTTTTTGGCCTGGGTAGTTTTCTATCTCTGAGCTAGAGGTGATCTGACCGCCAGGCTCGCCTTTTTCAAACATTACAACATCTTTTAGTCCGCCTCTAGTGGCGTAAAGTCCGGCGCTTAGTCCTGCTGGACCGCCTCCGATGATCGCTAAATCAAGCATAAATTTCCTTTATTCTAAAACATTTATGGGCGAATTTTGTTTATAAATTTCACCCCTTTGATGAACTATCTCAACACTACTTGGCAGCTTTGTGATGCTCAAATTTCGCATTAGCTCCAAGACCGTATTAATATCTGAGCTTATATATTTTAGTGTTGAGTTTGACTCATATCTTTTTTGAAAGATATCAATTGCCACAACTGTTTCATTTTTGATTGGTAAAATTTCGTCTAATTTTGATTGATTTGAGCTGAAGATTAAAAGCGTGTATTTTAGCTCTTTTGGAGTGAAAATTTCGCTTTTTTCGTAGAAAACTAGCTTCGCAAAATCAATAAATTTATATTGTGAAAAACGATAGTTGCTATACGCAAATGCAGCTGCTATCATAGCTGCACCAAAAAATGAACCAAATATATATGTAAGAGGAAGTAGGCTTCCTCTTCTTTTTTCGCTCATTAAAGAAGCGAATTTAGTTTGTCAGTTAAGGCTTGTTTTGACTGCGCACCGACCATTTGCTCAACTAGCTCGCCATTTTTGAAAAATAGCAATGTTGGGATCGATCTGATGCCAAACTCAACTGCAAGATCTTGCACTTCGTCAGTATTTACCTTGCAAATTTTTGCTTTACCGTCAAAGTCTTCAGCAAGTTCTTCGATCACTGGAGCTAGCATACGGCAAGGTCCGCACCATGGAGCCCAAAAGTCTACTAAAGCAACGCCCTCTTTTGTAACATCAAAATTTTCTTTTGTAAGTTCGATGTATTTTCCCATTTTTTCTCCTTATTTTTAAAATGTGGCAATTATACAAATTAAATTTAAATTTTATCTAAATAATAAATTTTATTATAAACTAATATTTTCTATCAGTTCTAAATTGTTATTTTTTATGACGAGTAAATCGACTTGAAAATCTCTATTTGGCTCATTTTTCATCATATAAAAATTTATAGTTTTTAAAATTTTTATATATTTTGCCTTATTTAGTCTATACTCTGCATCATATTCTCCGCTAGTTGATTTTACCTCTATGAAGTGCAAAATTTTATCACTACTTAGTGCAATGATGTCTATCTCGCCAAATTTAGAGTGAAAATTTCTCTCTAAAATGACAAAACCAAGCTTTTGTAAAAATTTACACGCCCTATTTTCTGAGCTTTTACCAAAGAGATACTCTTTTAACCCCAAGCTACTCCTCGATCCTCATCATAAATGGCTCTTCTTTTATATACTCTTGCTCTTTTAAAATTTCAATTGTCCTTCTTACATCAGCCTCAAGACTCGTATGTGTCGTAAAAAACAATACCGCAAATTCGCTCTCATCTTTTGGTTTTTGAAGTATGCTATCGATCGATAAGTTATTTTCGCTCATTAAATTTGTAATCTTTGCTAGCACACCCATTTTGTCTTCGACTTTTAACCTAAAGTAGTACTTCGTCTTTATCCTGTCGCGATCAAGTAGCTCAAGCGTATTTAATTCAAACGGTGCTTTATATCCAAGCATTGGCGACTTACTATCTCTTGCGATGTCGATAAGGTCACTGATCACAGCACTTGCCGTTGCGTCGCCGCCAGCTCCAGGCCCATAGTACATCGTCTCGCCAACGACCTCGCCAACGACACTGATCGCATTTGTCACACCACTTGCCTTTGCTATCATTTTATTTTGCGGTACAAGTGCTGGATGTACGCGTAGCTCGATTTTACCCTCGCTTTTTTTGGCGATGGCCAGAAGTTTTATTGAGTATTCGAAATCTTTTGCGAAAAATATATCCTCAGGTGTAATACCTTGTATTCCTTCGATCAAAATATCCTCTGGATCGCCATGCACGCCGTATGCGATGCTAGCGAGGATCAAAAGTTTGTGAGCCGTATCAAAGCCTCCCACATCAAAAGTAGGATCAGCCTCAGCGTATCCGAGCTCTTGCGCCTTTTTAAGTGCGTCTTTGAAATTCGAGCCCTCATTCATCATCGAGGTTAGGATAAAGTTACTAGTTCCGTTTAGTATGCCATTTATGCTAACAATATGGTTTGCGCTTAAGCCTTCTCTTAAGGCTCTAATGATCGGTATGCCACCAGCTACGCTTGCCTCAAAACCAAATGGTATATTTTTGGCTAAATTTTGCAAAGCATATCTGTGATAGGCAAGGAGTGCTTTGTTTGCGGTCACGACTGCTTTTTTTCGCTTTAAAATTTCACTCACAACCCTAAAAGGCTCTTCCACACCACCCATAAGTTCTACAAAAACATCGATATCATCGCGGTTTATAACGCTATTTATATCGTCAGTCAAAGGGATGCCAACGTCTCTTTTTTTATTTAAATTTCTGACCACTCCAACGACTGGTACAATCTCCTCACCACATCTTGCTGCGATTAGCTTTTTGTTTTTTAGTAAAATTTTAGCAACTGACTCGCCAACTGTTCCAACGCCTAATATCGCTACATTCATTCAAATTCTTTCAAATATTTTTTTATATTTCTTGCTGCTTGTCTTATTCTATTTTCGTTTTCGATAAGAGCTAGACGCACATAGTCATTTCCGCCCTCGCCAAAACCGATACCAGGGCTAACTGCGACTGATGCCTTTGTAAGAAGCTGCTTTGAAAACTCAAGGCTGCCCAGATGGCTAACCTTTGGCGGAAGTTTCGCCCAGATAAACATACTTGAGCTTGGTTTTTTAAGCTCCCAGCCAGCCTGGGCAAAGGCCTCTATCATCACATCTCTTCTTTTTTCATAGATTTGGCGTATCTCTTCAACACAGCTTTGATCGCCATCAAGTGCGACTGTGGCAGCCACCTGGATCGGCGTAAACATGCCATAATCAACCCATGATTTTATCTTTTTAAGTGCCGCACAAAGCCTTTTATTTCCACACATAAAGCCGACTCTCCAGCCAGCCATGTTGTAGCTTTTTGAAAGTGTATAGCACTCGACTGCAACGTCTTTTGCACCATCAACCTCAAAGATACTTGGCGTTTTGTAGCCATCAAATGTAAGATCAGCGTAGGCGATGTCAGATATAACGTAAAATCTCTCTTGTTTTGCGATGCTTACAAGACGCTCGTAAAAGCTCTTTTGCACTGTCACGGTCGTTGGATTGTGCGGGAAATTTACGACTACGTATTTTGGTTTTGGCGAGCTTGCATGTATAGTTTGGATCAAATTTTCAAAAAATTTATTCTCATCTAGCTCAAATTTATCATTGTAGTGAAGTGGCATCTTTGCGACACTTCCGCCAGCAAATAAAAACGCTTGCGTGTGTATCGGATAAGCAGGATCAGGCACGATAGCCACATCGCCTGGGTTTATCACGGCTTGAGCTAAGTGAACAAAACCCTCTTTGCTACCCATCGTGGCGACTGCTTCAGTATCTGGATCTAAATTTATGCCGTATTTTCTCTTATACCAGTTGCAAATGGCAAGGCGGAGCTTATAAATTCCAGCACTGGCTGAGTAGCCGTGGGTCTTATCTTTTTGCGCGCTTTCGCATAGTTTATCGACGATGTGTTGCGGTGTTCTGCCCTCTGGGTTGCCCATAGAAAAGTCTATGATATCCTCGCCAGCTCTTCGTGCAGCCATTTTTATTGCATTTACTTCGGCAAAAACGTAGTTTGGCAAACGCTCAATTGTATTAAATCTTATCTCATCAAACACTGCTTACTCCTATTTTATAAGCTTGATAATTATCTCATTTTTTATATTATTTATATCAACATTGTCGCTAATTAATGCGTATTTTGCGCCTATTGCTAAATTTATAGAAACGGCGGTTTTTGCTTGCTCCTCTTTTATAGAGTCAATCTGATTTAAATTTTTATCATAAATTCTAACAAGTGGCATCCATCTATTTGACTCTTTTGACGCGATATCCAGACTACTTGCACCCTCAACATCAACAAAATAAGTACCACCGCTTTTTAAAAGTGGCGTCTCTTCGTCAAAATTTACCTTTGTAGCCTTAAGGATCATATTCTGAGCATCTAAAAATATCTCTAAATTCCCATCAACCCTATCAAATCCTAAAATTCTAAAACCGCTTTGACTAAGTGCTAAGCTTAATAAACTTGGATCTATTCCACCATTTTTTATGGCTGAAATTCCATAAGAAATTTGATCTCCATTTTTTAAGGAATTTATCCTTGAAATACTTATGTTGGCATCATCCAGAGTCGAATTTATTGATTTTACAAATAATGTAGAAGGAACTTTTTGCTCGCTTATAAATTTTAAATTCAAACTATTTGAACCAAATGAAATGCTATCGTAACTTGAGTTTTGTTTTAATCTTGATACTAGCTCATTGACATTGAGTGAGCCATTTTGGTCTAAATTTTCTAAAGAGATTTGCACATTTTCAGCATTGCTTAAAGCACTTGCACTAGTTTGTAGGCTAAAAGCATAGGCAAATACACTAAAAGCGGTGAAAATCGCTATTTTTCTTACCAAGATTTGCCCTTGTTAAGTTCTACAAACTCATCATAGCTCACAAATTTCATCTCTCCATTTTCTACTAAAAATCTAGCTGGACGGCTTGGATTATATTTTGTAACCTTATCGCCGATCTTTAGCTCAATGTTGCCATTTCCACAAACTACGAGCTGTCTTTGGTCTAAATTTATATTTATGCTTTTACTTGTGTCGTTTGATACTTTTTGACCATTTTCAAGATTAATTATCCCTATCCAGACACGTTGTTTTGGTGTAATGACCGCCTCATTTAGTGGCTTTGTAATGTTTTGCTCTATCTTAGGAGCTGGCTGAGCTACCATGCTTGGCTTCACAGCATTTTGCTCCATGTTTGCAGGACTTGTTGTCACATTTTGCTCAACTGGAGCTGAAATTTTCAAGTTTGATGCGTTTGCCTCTATTTTAGGGCTATTTTGAGAGATAGTGATATTTGTATCGATGATATTTTTCTTTACCTCATTTACTATGCTTGACTGCGAATAGCTCACGCTTTTATTCTCGTCATTTAAAAATGATAAAAAATTCTCGATATATTTGTAAGCATCAAAATGATATGCCCCACCAGCGATAATAGCTAAAATGATGAGCCAAAATAAAAATCCAGCACCGCCACTACCGCTTTGTTTTTGTATGGTAATATCTTTTGGAGTGTAAGAAGAAATTTTTGGAGTAACTTTAGTTTTATGACTCTCATCTGGAGTGTTTTCTTGCATAAAGGCATCATATTCAGCGAGTAACTCGCTCAAATCAACGTCATATTCACGTTGTAAAATTTTGGCATAACCTCTAATATTTAAACGTGATAATTTTTCAAAATTTTTATCAAAAATATATTGTAAAAATGTAGGCTCAATATGCGTTTTACGTGAAATTTCCTTTATGCCTATCTCTTTTAAATTTTCAATCTCATTCATCTATCATCCTGTCACAAATTATTGCAAAAGCTGCACTTACATTTAAGGAGTCCCAGCCTTCTTTTAACTTTATACCAATACACTCATCACACTTTGCTAGAGCCTTTTGCGGTATGCCTTCGCCCTCTGAGCCCATCACCAAAGCTCTTTTACCGGCAAACTTCATCTCTTTTACGTTTTTGCCATTACTTGCTGTTGCATAAATTTTAAAGCCAAATTGCTTTAGTTCATTTAGCAAACTAAGCCCATCTTCAAAAATCGCTATTGGTATCTCATAGGCAGCGCCGCTACTTGATCTTAAAACGCCTTGCATATTTATACTTTTTGCCACTATCACAAGACCTTCGCAGCCTAGAGCATAAGCACTTCTAGCGATAGCACCGATATTGCCAACATCGCTTATACCGTAAAGAATGGCGATAAAATTTAGCTTTTTAAGCTCAGCAATGTCTGAAAATTCAAACTCACTAACATTTGCTAAAAAACCTTGATGGTTTCCACCGCGAGCTAAAGACTGTGCTTTTTGATTATCCACGCGAATAATTTTTTTGCCTGTGCCACAAATTTTAGAGAAGAGTTTTTTGTCACACTCTTTTGAGAGATATATCTCTTCTAATATCTGTGGTCGCTTGTTCAAAATATGTAAAAATAGTTGTTTTCCGTATATTATCATGGTAACTTATGGTAGCTAAAGTCAATTAAAATTTAACTTATTTTTGTATGTAACTAGAGTAAATTTTACACTTTCGTTTTAGTGTCACTTAGTAGTTTTGTAGTCTATAATTTAAGCCTTCGTAAGCTCATCATATATCTTTTTTACATCTTCTCCAGTTATTTTGTTAAGCAATTTTGCTTTTACTTTTGGGGCAAGATCAAGCGAAAGTATCTCATCTTTTGTGATATTTTGAGTGGCTGTTTTGTCACTTTTTGAGATGACAACCACCCACTCTCCACTTAAATTTGCTTTTTCTAAAATTTGGACTAAATTTTTGGCTCTATCCTTAAATTTAGTCTCAAATTTTTTGGTGGCCTCTTTTATAGCAAAAATTTCTCTCTCTGGCTCTAGATTTGCGATACTTTGTACTAAGCCTAGTATGCGTTTTGGACTTTCGTAAATAACGGCTGGATAAGCTAAATTTAGAGCATTTTGGATAGCCAAAGACCTATCTCTGCCAGTATTTGGCAAAAAGCCTAAAAAGACAAATTCCTTATCGCAAAGTCCGCTTGCAACTACACTTAAAAGTGCAGCATTTGCTCCACTTAAAATTTCATATTCAATGTTATTTTTTTGAGCGTATCTTACTAGACTTACTCCAGGATCGCTGATACCTGGCATACCAGCATCGCTCATGTAGGCTACATTTTTACTAAAAAAATCATCACTTAAATTTGTGAAAAAGTCATCTTCATTATGAGTGTGAAATGGAATAAATTTTGATATATTTATACTTGCGTCAAAGCGTTCGTTTAGCAGATTTATAAGGCTTTTGCAAACTCTTGTATCTTCGCAGATAGCTATCTCGCATTCACGCAAAATTCTAATCGCACGAAGCGAGATATCTTCTAAATTTCCTATTGGAGTAGGAATAAAGTAGAGCAAGGCTTATTTTTGAGCGTATTTTTTCTTAAATTTCTCAACACGGCCAGCACTGTCAACTATCTTTTCGCTGCCTGTGAAAAATGGGTGGCACTTGTCGCAAATGTCAATTCTGATTTCGCTTTTGTTTGACTTTGTCTTAAAAGTGTTGCCACACGCACAAGTTACAGTGCAATCTACGTATTCTGGATGGATATCTTTTTTCATCATTTTTCCTTTATTATTTTTGGGCTAATTATCTACATTAAAAGTTGCTGATTATATAAAAAGAAATCTAAAAATCAAATAAATTAAGCTATGAATTTTGCCGCTACTGATATAACTGCGGTCTGTGATCTTAAGATATTTTTTGTATTTAGGCCGTAGCTATTTTTAAATTTAGCCGTCTCTTCCTCACTAAATCCACCCTCTGGACCAATTATTAAAAGCTCATCATCTTTTTTTTCATTTAAGCTTTTACCGCCAAAATTTATAGCTGAGACATTTTTATAAAAGCTCATTAGTTCGTCTAAATTTTTATAAATTTCAAACTCCATTAGTGAAGTTCGTCCACACTGCTCGCATGAAAGTGCATTTATATAGTTTAGCCTTTCAATATCTATCTTAAAATTTGCTTGAGAAAATTTAGTATAGACAAAAGCTATTTTACCAACGCCAAGTTCATTTAAAAATGGCAATGTCTTTTCTATCGTCTTTGGATCGACGATAGCCCAAGCGATCGTAAAGTCGAATTTATGCTCGCCATTTAAGCTAGCAAAGACAAGACTTAAGCTCGCACTTCGCCTATCAATCTCATCAATTTCATAAATATACTCTTTAAAATCTCGTAAATTTCTAACGCTTATTCGCTCACCAGCTTGCATTCTTCTAGCTTTTAGGTGCAAAAAAGCTTCATTTACTATCTTTAAGCTTTCATTACCTGCATTTTTATCATATAAAAATTTCATCTAAATCCCTGCAACTAAGACTAAAATAAGATCGCAAAAACCCTTAATAAGGGCGAATTTTTTAAATTTTTCTAAGTCACCATTAACTGCATAAATTTTTAGCCTTTTAAAACCTATGGCACTAAGTGCGATTAAAATTATTAAGATAATTAACATTTTTATGGCATTAAATTTAAACTCATATCCATAATACGCCCATAAAATAAGTCCAGTAAGCGTAAGAAAACTAAGTAGCATATGATAAATCGGTAAAAAATATCTTATACGAAGCACATAGTTTTTACTATTGCTACCAAACTGAGTAAGTATTAAATAAAGTATATTACAGGCAACTAGTGCATAAAAAAATATCACATGAAAAGGCAAAGTGTATGCAAAAAGTGAGGAGAGATGTTCGTTCATTTCTTATCTTTAGAAGGCTCGTTCTCTTCGACGACTGGCTCAGGCGGGAGTTGTTCATCGATTGTAACATTTGCGTCTGGTTGAGCTATGGTCACGTCACTCGGCACTGGCTCACTAATATCATTTCTAGCCTCATCTTTATCTCCACAACCCGCAAATAGACCAGCTATAAATAAAAAAGAAGTTATAATTTTTTTCATCAAACGTCCTTTGGAATTTCTATTTTTAACCTATTTTTAATCTTCTCAAATAAATTTTTATCTTCCCACTCTTCTATGATAGCGTCTGAAAATTTGATCTCATCTAGCTTTATCTCGCCCATTTGCACATTTATGGCGTCCTCTTTAAAGCACTGTGCATAGCCTGTATCAGTCTCATGCACGATAATGCTATGAAGCTTCACTTCACGCTCGCCGTTTTTCATCACGCTAAGCTCAAGTAGTCTTTCTATGAGTACAAAAAATATACGGCAAAACTGCTCTGCACTTGGATTTAACGGGATCTCGATCCATCTTGCCGAGTGCTTTTTTAGATCATTTTTATATTCATCATTATCGCCTGAAAATATTGTCGTAGCGTGATCAAAACTGTCAATGATCGTTTTTATATTTTGCTTCATCAAGCCAAAATCATAGACCATGCCGGCGTTATCAAGAAAATTTGAGCTAAGTAAAATTTCAGCCACATAGCTATGCCCGTGGATGCTAGTCCTACAACGCTTTGAGCTGCAAAATCTCACAATATGTGCATTTTCAAATCTAAAAAGCTTTCTAATAATCATCAAACACCTTCTTTATCGCTCCAAAGCCTGATGTGGATACGCTCTGAGTAGTTAAATCCATGCTTTATGGCAAATTCTGCTGTTTTTAAAGCATTTTCGTTTAGCTCAGCTTTATTTGCCCCTATTGCCATACACCAAACTGGCAAATCAACTTGATTTTTTATATTTATAATCTCGTCCAACTCGCTTTTGTCAAAGTGCGAGAGGACAAATTTTAAAAAGCTACTTCTTGCATTATTTTTAATAGCTAAAATAGCGTCTAAATTTATGCGTTTTTGTTCATTAACTCCGCTATTTGCTAGCTTTACACCAAGTGCAAAATGGCATTTTTTATAAATTTCATATTTAGCAAAATCAATTAAGATGGTGCCATTCGTCTCAAAATGCACTTCATAATCTTCAAGCAATTTCTTTACCAAATTTATAAAATTTTCATTTTCATACCAGATGAGCGGCTCGCCACCAGTCAAAACAATGATAGGTTTTTGCATTAAGCCTTTGCATAGGTTATCAACTAAGCCTAAAATTTCATCTACACTGTAAATTTTATAATTAAAATGCCCTTTAAAAACAGCCCTTATACTATCGCATCCTAGTAAGCTTTCGCCGGTTTTTAAAGACTTTGTTTGCACGCCAAAGCCAGAGCAGTTTAAGTTGCAGCCTAAAAATCGTAAAAATATAGCGAGTCTGCCTTGGTAAGCCCCCTCGCCTTGGATACTTAAAAACGCTTCAACTAGCTCTAGCTCTTTGCTCATCAACCACCAGTTTGATAAAAGGCACGCGAAGAGGTTTCATTGCTAGCGCCTATCGCCCATTTGTTCTCTTTTGGCTTATTTGCTAGTACTTGCCTTAAAATTTCACTTGCAGCTACGATATCACCTTTTTCAACCGCTTTTTTGATGCTAAGAGCCTCTTCAAAGTAAAGGCAAGGTATCAAAAGTCCTTCAGCACTTAGTCTGATACGGTTGCAACTCTCGCAAAAGTCGTGCTTGTGTGGATCTATGATGCCAAATTTATAACCATCATCAAGTCTATAAATAGACGCAGGCGCATTTGGTAGTTTTCCATCTCTTGTAACATTATATTTTTGTGAGATGATTTTTAAAATTTCATCGCTACTTAACCCTTTTAGATCATCTTTAGCGTGTGAATTTTCCATATACTCAATAAATCTGATCTGGGAATCTCTAAATTTAGCAAACTCGAGCAAATTTATAAGCTCATCATCATTTACACCTTTTAGTGCGACAGTGTTGATTTTTACTTTTAATCCAGCATCATGAGCCGCTTCAAAGCCAGCTAAAACTTCGTGCAAGACGCTTTTTTGTGCGATAAATTTAGCCTTTTGCTCATTTAGTGTATCAAGTGACATGTTTATGCGCTTTAGTCCAGCGTCTTTTAGCCTTTTAGCAAAGTGTGAAAGCATATAGCCATTTGTAGTAAGTGCTAGATCGATGTCTGGATTATAATCACTTATCATTTTTATAAAAACGTCCAAATCCTTACGTACAAGCGGTTCGCCACCAGTGATTCTTATCTTTTTTATACCTTCATCGATAGCCACTTTTACAAATAAAAATAGCTCTTCAAAGGTTAATAAATTCTCTCTTGGCGTCCAGCTAAATGGCGTTGTAGGCATACAATACCTACACCTAAAGTTGCAACGCTGAGTTACAGAAATCCTTAAATAATCAACAACCCGACCATATTTATCGATTAGCATAAAGTACCTTCTTAAGCTTGGTTAGAGCTTTTTATAATTTTTTCAATTATATGTTAAAAGATTTAAATCAAAATAAAAATTTAAGCCAATTTTTGTAGTTTAAGAGTAGATTAGTCTTTTTAAAATTAGCCTGTAAATTTAGGCTAATTTATGAAATTTAAGCACAAACTCGACTCGCCCCATTCCAACATGAAGGTCCTTTGCAATCATCGCTGCACTTTTTCCGTCTTTAAACATTTTTAAAATTTGCTCTTCTTCATTGATGACACTTGGTGCGATTTTATTAATATCTCTTGTTCGCTCTTCAAGACTAACTATCCTATCTTTTTGCTCTGTCGCAAAATCATCAATTACTCGCTCAATACTCTTAATCGCACGAATTATTGGCACAATTTTCTCATTTATTTGCAAATCAATATTTTCTTTTATCTGTTTTTTAAGTGGCTCATATTGTTCACTATTTTTAAATGCCTCGCCTTCAAGCATTGAAATTTGCTTTTTTAGATTGAAATTTTCTTGCATAACGCTTTCTATCGCTCGCTCAAATCTCGCAAATTTTTTATTTGTCTCACTATCTTTTATCAACATTAAAGCTACTATTATCGCCAAAACGATACCAAAGCCTAAAAAAATATAAATTTCCATATTTTTCCTTTACGAATTCGCTCTCATTTCTCTTATCATTACACGCTCTCTAGCTGTTACGTAAGCGTTCCAATCGGCTTCATCCTCTTCATGCATATTTTCTATCTTTACTAAATTTTCACTAACAGCCCTTAAATAAAGGCTCAAATTTCTCTTTGGAAAGATAGGCATAGCAATCCTTGCGTAGTAAATTTCATCTTTTATAAATTTCTCTTCACTTATTTTGATATGTGTAAAGCCTATTTCTTCGATACTCGTCCTCTCTTTTAGTGGCAAATATTGCTTATGCTCATTTTTAATATAATCACTCAGTGCATCAACTTTTCTATGGAGCTCGATCAGCAAAGTTAATAAAACTTGATCGCTCTCTTTGGTTTCGCCACGTGATTTAGCTCGTTTTAGCCAAGCCCCAAGTGCGTCCTCTTCGCCCGGCAAGATAGAGTCAAACTCTCTTTTAAATTTCTCGCTCCCATCTTTATCAGACTCAAATTCTATATCAAGAGGCGCTTTAAACAGCTTAATCTCACTCATAATACGCTAATCCAAACAAAGATAAAAAATAAAATTCCCAAATAGCCATTTAACGTAAAAAATGCTCTATCTATCTTACTAAAGTCGCGTCTTACGATCCTATGCTCAAAAAATAAAATAACGCCACTTACTAAAATTCCAAAAAATGCCATCACTCCAAGCCCAGCAGCCCAAGCAAAAAGTAGCCAAAATACAAAAGCCAAAGCGTGAAAAATGGCCGATAAAAAAAGTGTAGCCTTGTCGCCGTAAATAGCTGGTATGCTAAAGAGCTTGTTTTCTTTATCAAATTTCATATCTTGAAGCGAGTAAAGCAAGTCAAATCCAGCTACCCAAAATGTCACACCAAGGCAAAGTAACACGCTCCAAAGTGGTATAGCAGCACTCACTGCGACCACACCAGCAATAGGAGCAAGACCTAAGCTAAGGCCAAGCACCAAGTGTGCTAACTCGCTAAAGCGTTTAAATAGCGAATATCCACCAAGAACAGCTAAAATAGGAAAACTTAGCCAAAATGCGAGCGAATTTATAAAATAAGCACATACGATAAAAACAAACGCATTTGCTGCGATGAAACGCTGCATATTGCTCCTACCGATACGACCATCAACGCTTGGGCGGCTTGCAGTTCGCGGATTTAGCTTATCGATATCTTCATCTTTATATCTATTAAATGCCATAGCAAAATTTCTAGCACTAACAGCGCAAAAAGTACCTAAGATAAGCAGTTTTAAACCAAACCAAGCCGAGCCACTTTCTATCTTACTAGCAACTATCATCGCCACAAAAATAAAAGGCAAAGCAAAAACAGAATGCTTAAAAACAATAAGTTCAGCAATAACTTTTAATTTTTCTATCATTTGATAAATTTCCATTTTCTTTAAAAATGGTTGATTTTACACCATTTTGCTTTAAATTTGAATTTATATTATCATTACAAGATTAATTTAAAACAAAGGGTTATTATGGGCAAAATAGCGATTATTGGAGATAGTTTTAGTGCGTTATTTACGGCTTACGAATTAGCTAAAAAAGGTGAAGAAATTTTAATTATTAGCAACCAAAAAGATGATTTTACAAATGGAATTTTAACGCCTTTTGGTACACACGCTCTTGCAAAAGATGGAGCGATATCTAGCTCGTTTATGGGGCTAGTTAGCAAAAAAAGCGAGCTTGATATAAGTATTTGCTTAAACGAAAATTTTAGAGCTTGGATGACAAATTTTACACTTAAATCAACCAAAGCTCACGACAAAAAGATGCAAATTTTATTTTCAAAATTTGGTAAGAAAAGCTTTGAATTTTTAAGAGATTTAAACAACAAATATCCGCAGATAAATTTCGATGAGAGCGGCGTTTATCTACTTTTTAGCAATGACGAAAGCTTTAAAAAAAGGCTTGATGAGATAAAAGTTGCCCATAGCGAGCAAGAAATTTTAAGTGTAGATAAAGAGCTTGCAAATTTTGGGCTAATAAATAAAAACATAAAAGGCGCTATAAATTTAGCCAACAACGCAAGTATTGATACAAATGAGCTAAAAAAAGCTTTGATAAATGAGCTAAATTCTCTTGGGGTAAAATTTATAAATGATGAAATTTATGAGCTAAAAACGCAAGTGCAAATAGTACAAAAAGCTACCGGTAATAACGGCGAATATGAGGCCGATAGCTTTGTGATCGCTTCAAAAAATTTAGAGCTTTCAAATAAGCTAGGCACGAGCTTAAATGCGATTTTGGCTAAATTTTATACTATTGATCTTAGCCTAAATGAAGGGCAAATTCCTAAAAAACCAATCATTTTAAATGATTTATTTGCCAAAATTTATCCAACTAAAAATGGCGTTACGATTATTACAAATTTACAAGTCGGCGCTATCGATACGCTTGTTAAAACTGAAAAGATTAATGCATTTTTAAATGAACTAAAGATACATCTTGGTATAAGCGAGCTAAAAGAGCCTAGCTTTAGGGCAAACTACGTACTTCTTAGCTCAAACGATAAACCAGCTCTTGGACGCGATAACATATATAGTAACTTGATCTATAGCCAAGCTTATGGACTAAATGAGCTTAGCTTTGCTCCGTATTTTGCCGGTGTTTTGGCAAGTCTTATAAAAGATGGCAAAAATAACGAGGAAAATGATGAAATTTTACTCTTTAGCTCGTTTTACGAGGGCTAGACTTGTTTAAAGAATTTGCAATAATTGGCACCACAGCAAGCGGCAAAAGCGATCTTGCATTTGAGCTTGCAAAGGAGCTTAATGGCGTCATCTTAAGTCTTGATTCGCTTGCACTTTATAAGGAGATAGATATCGCCAGCGCAAAGCCAAATAAAGAGCAGCTTGAAGCCATAAAGCACTTTGGTGTAGATGAAATTTATCCTGATGAAGAATTTAGCGTTGGGGCATTTTTTGAAATTTATAAAAATGCAAAGAATTTTGCGCACTTACAAGACTGCCCACTCATCATTACAGGAGGTAGCGGCTTTTATCTAAAATCAATGCTTAGCGGACTTGCACCAGATGTGCCAAAATGTGAGCTAAATTTAAGCAATGAAGAAATTTACGAGTTAGCTGTAAAAATCGATCCTGAGTTTGCAAGTAAATTTAGTCAAAACGACTCTTATCGCCTCGAAAAATGGTATCAAATTTATAAATTTAGTAGCCAAATTCCAAGCATTTGGCTAAGAGAAAATACTAAAGAGAGCATCATAAAAGAGCTAGCGATCTTTGAAATTTTATGGGATAAAGATGAGCTTAGAGAACGTATCAAGAAAAGAACAAAAGGCATGCTTGAAGCTGGACTCATAGATGAGGCGAAATTTTTATTTGATAAATACAAAAGTGAGCCAAAACCCCTAAAATCAATAGGTTTAAAAGAGTGCAAGCAATTTTTAGATAAAGAAATTTCTCAAAACGAGCTTGAAGAGCTCATAGCTACGCACACGGCTCAGTTAGCAAAACGTCAGCGAACCTTTAATCGCTCGCAGTTTGAAAAAAAATTTGTGGGTGACTTGGATCAAATTAGAAGTGAAATTTTAAAATTCTTAAGAGAATAAAAACTAGCCCACAAGGGCTAGTCAATAAAATCAAATAGGCATTACCCTAATTTTTGGGCTTAAGCTCTCTTGCAAGACATTTTCAATCGCGTAAAGAGTGCCAGTTGAGCCACTTGCACAGCCCGAGCAAGCACCAAGATAGCGGATATAAATATCAGTATTTTCGCCGTTATCATTTCTGATATCTAAAATTTCTAAATTTCCGCCATCCATCTCGAGCATTGGGCGAATTTCTTTATCTATGACAGACTCGACTGCTTTTAACTGCCCTACCATCGTCATATTTTCAAAGCTAATGTCACCTAAAGTGTGATTTGCTTGGGCATTTGCTTGAGCTTCGATCTTCTCACGCTCCATTTCAGCCCTAGTATCACGCAAAATATCCACCAAATAATATTCTCTTTTTTCATGACCACCAGGCTTTACGCAAGACTTGCAAAATGCACCAGCTTTGGTGTATTGCGTGATCTCCTCAACTGTGTGAAGGTCATTTAGTCTTATCACTTCTTTAATCGTACCAAGGCTTACCCTAGCGCACTCGCAAACGATGATCTCATCTTCAAAATGCTCTGGGTCTATTCCCTTGTAGCTTGCAGCTGCTGCTTTTATAACATCATACGCCATAACTGAGCAGTGCATCTTTTGGGGTGGAACTGCTGGCGTTTCTGGATTGTCGCGCATAGCCTTTTCTACATCAAGATTTGTGATCTTGACTGCTTCATCGACTGTTTTACCGATACAAAGCTCAGCCATCGTATCAGAGCTAGCTATCGCTGTACCACAGCCAAAGCTCTTAAATTTAGCATCTATTATTTTGTCTGTCTTTTCATCAACAAGCCAGTATAGCCTAACCGCATCACCGCAACTTTCTGCACCAAAGTCAGCCACAATAAGCTTTGCGTTTGCCTTTTTAGCATCTTCTTCGGTTATCTCTCCCATAAATTTAGGATTATTCATCCTATCTTGCACTACCTTAGAATACTCATCCCAGATAGAGCCTCCGATCAAATTATTCTTTGCCATGTTATTTCCTTTAAATTTTATAATCCACTCTTATGCCATTCTGGGGCGTAGGCAAATGTACTAGAGATACCTCTTAGTCTATTTACTGCTTTTGTTATATGCTCGATCGCATAATCAATCTCTTCTTCTGTATTAAATCTAGAAAGAGATAATCTAAGTGCGGTGTGAGCTAGCTCTTTATCTGCCCCTATGGCCTCCATTATTGGATTACTCTCTAATGTTTCACTTGCACATGCTGAGCCAGTTGAAGCTGCGATGCCAGCTTTGTTTAGGTCCCAAAGCATAGCTTCGCCTTCAACGCCTTTTATAGAAGCCAAAATGGTATTTGGCACACGTTGCTCTTTTTTACCAACGACGCTAACGTCAGGAATTTGCAAAATTGCATCTTCAAGCTTATCACGCAAACGGCGAACATGAGAGTGTTCATAATCCATAAATTTATTTGCCAGTTCAAGTGCTTTACCCATGCCGATGATGCCAGGAACATCGAGTGTACCACTTCTACGTCCGCCCATGTGCTCGCCGCCGTGAAGCAAGCTACTTAGTGGCATACTATTTTTTATAAATAGTGCTCCAACACCCTTTGGTCCATGAAATTTATGCGCAGAAAAGCTTAAAAAATCAACGTCAAGGTCTTGAACATTTATCTTTATCTTACCAACTGCTTGAACAGCATCCGTGTGGAATAAAGCTCCATATTCATGAGCGATACTAGCAAGCTCTTTTATAGGAAAGATCATGCCAGTTTCGTTATTCGCGCTCATTATAGAAACAAGCGCTACATTCTCATCCATTACGGCCCTTAGCTGTTCTGGCGTGACTATACCATCGTTATTTACATCTAAAACAGTAAGCTCTACGCCATATTTTTCTAAAAATTTACAAGTCGCCAAAATAGCTGGATGCTCAACTGCGGTTGTTACGATACGCTTTTTCTCGCCAGTTGCTATTTTGTCAAAGTAGATACCTTTTACTACCCAGTTGTTGCTCTCAGTCGCACATGAGGTAACGACGATGTCATCGCTATCTTTTGCGTTTAGTCCGGCATAGAGCTGATCTAGTGCTGTTCTTAAAGCTGGATGTGTTTCAGAGCCAAATTTATGAAGCGAGTTTGGATTGCCGTATTTTTCACAAAAATATGGCTTCATAAGCTCAAAAGCTTCAGGATCAACCATTGTTGTAGCGTTATTGTCTAAATATACTCTCAAATTTAAAACCTTAATTAGGATAAAAAATATCCTTTTTATTTTTAATGGGATATTATAACAAAAAAGTTAAAAGCAAGTTTAAAAATATGCTTTAATTTTTTCAAAAATCAGCTCATTTTGATATTAAAATATATTGAAATTCTTTATCAGAATTTGTATATAACGCTATTTGCGATTTTTCTTATAAAAAAGTCTAATTATCTCCTAAAATTAATTTATTTTTTTAAGTTTATAGTGCGATAAACATATTGCTTGCGTGCTTTATCTCTTTATAGTTCTCTTCTAGTTTTTCATATGATGTTTTATAAAGTTCTACCATACCTTTAAGAAAAGCTACTCCTACATCTTTGCCTAGTGATTTGCCATATCCTTTTAGCATATTTCTCATAGCTTCGACATCTTTTGGATTAAACATATAAGTTTGTTTCATAAAAGCAAAGCTTCTCATACTATTCCAGATGATACTTATGTTATAGCGACCTATTAGGAGACGAAGTTTGGCTCCAAATGGAGCCATAGGTATTAAATTTATTATCTAATCCTTTATATTATGCTCTTTGGCATAGCTTAATATCTTTTGCCTAAGATCTTCAGGAAAACTTTCTCTATACATCACTGGTGTTAGTGGATTTAGCTTTTTATCTAATTTACCAGCCTCATATAGTCTTGTTAGTTCTTCTGGTGTGTTGTAGTATGGAGCATTTGGATAACCCTCAGGTGGAGTTAGGGACATTATTTTGGATTCTAGGATGGTGGAGTCGATAAAAAGAGTAAGTGTTCTATCATCCCAATCTTTAGGAAAACCGGGAAGTTCTAGCCTATCCTGGAATTTAGGTAATTCACTTTTTACATATTTCATAAATTCTTCCCTTGTAGTTTCATTAGCATCAAAGTCTCTGGGGTCTAGTAGCTCACCTTTATCTTCTACAAGCTCTCTTAGATCTTTATATAAAGAATTATCTGGCATTGCTGCCACCCCACCTCTATTAAAATCCATCACAAAGTAATTGCCTACTATTTCATCAAGATAAGGCATCATACCATATTCATCTAGTGGAGGATTAGTAAATAGTTTTCTAAACTCTTCTGCCATTTGTAAATTTTTGTTTAGACCTGCTAGGTATGTAGAATATTCAAACATATCAGCTAAAGCTCTTAGGGCTTCCTTTTTACCAAGCTGGGCTGATAAAAACATTGATTGATATGCTCTTGCTTTAAATCCTGCATATCCTAGCCCAACTCCTCTTGAAAATCCAGCCGTATTTCCTAAAGTTCCGGCACATATATTCCACTCTGCTGCAAATAGTTCTGATTTTAGAGTATTTCTATTAGCATTTACTTCATCATAAATTTCAGCGTATTCTGGTTTGGTTAGTTTGCCATTACTATCTACTCTAGCTATTGCATCTTCAGGAATATCTATCATAGTACATTTTAGATTACTTCTTTTTACTAGATAAATATATCTATCTCTTTTATCTTTTAAGCTTTCATAGTAAGCTTTTTCTGATTTAGTCCAAGGTGATAGTTTGGTTGAGCTTGGTTTATAGCTAATATCTAGCCATGGCTTAAATGATAGATAGTCTGTTTGACCTAAAGAGTTTGGTTTAGGGTTATAGTATAGTGGTTTATAGTTTTTATATGGAGATGAGTCTAGGATGGAGCGGGAGTTAAGGACTAGTTTTGAAGAAAGATCATTGTTTGTATTATCTGATTTTTTTCCATCATAAACAATCAAATTTGTATTTTTATCAAATTTTACCTCTCTACCATTGTGAGCTATAACTATATATGTATTATTGTTATCCATTAAATTTCCTTTATTTATTCTTTTATTTATTGCTATTAGCGATATAGCTATTACTAAGATAGCTAAAGCTGCAAATATAATCTTTTTCATCTTTTATCCTATGTAAAGACCATCTTCCATGACTATGGTGGTGGCTAGACGACCGATTAGACGAGGAGGGATTTCATCTTGGCTTCTTTCCTTCTCTTTAGGTGCCTTGCACCCCACATACACGCCCTTAATGTTATTGTTGCCAATAGTATCAAGAGCCTCTACCAGATCTCTTGAGAGATTAGAGTGATTGTTTTCATCGCTAGTGTTAAAGATTCCTTTTTTAAATAAATTTATGATTTTTACTGCTTCTTGATAAGAGTCTATTGCGTATTCGGCATCTTCACTATCACCTGCTAATATATTTTGCTTATACACATCATAAATTTCTTTCTCCTCTTTTACATCTAAATTTAATCCTCTTATCTCTACATCTGAGTTTGTATATCTGCTTCTTGCATATTTAAAGTAGTTTGCATCTATCTCATTACCAGCTCCTCTTAGTTCATCTAAACATAGATAAGCACTAAGGTTATTTAGTGCTAGCTTTGAAGCAAGGTTATGTGAGAGTTTGCTTTGTTTATTGTTTATATCATAGTAGATAAATGAGTTATAGTCTAGTCCTCCACTACTTATATTAGCTCCTAAAAATAGTCTATTTAAATTTAGGCTTATATAGTTTTGATAGATCATTACTGGATAGTAGCAATAGGTATTTGTACTATTTTTATCATAAGCTTCTTTTATAGACATAGGTTTATATGAGATATTATTTAATGCGTAAGCTTCATTAAATTTATATGTATATCTTGTGTGCATTATTTCGTTGTAGTTCTCTTCTAGTTTTTCATATGATGTTTTATAAAGTTCTATTAGACCGGTTATCATAGAGATACCTATGTCTTTACCAAGAGTTTTAGTATAGTCTTTGATTTCTTTTTTCATAAGCTCTACATCTCTTATATTAAAGCTATATGTGTATCTCATAAAAGTATATGTCGTTATCTCGCTGTAAGATATATTTAGTTTAAAATGTTCTATCGTTCTATAAAGCATAGAGGTATTTTGGGCTTGCAAAATTAAATTTAGCTTTGATCTTTGAAGTACTATATTTGTAGTTTTTAATCTTGTGATATACAAAAAATATTCATCTATTTGTTTAGTCTTTTTTGCACTAAATAGTTTCTTTATTAAATTTAATACTCCAAGCTCGTCTAAAAAAGCATCTTTTAATTTCTTTGCATCCCTTTCAAATATAAAAGAGCTAAGCATCTCATAAATTTTAGATATGCCATCTTCACTTGCAAAGCCTGCTATTGGGAATAATCCTTCAATGGCTGTTTTTACGAGTAAAGAGCTTACCTCTTTATCCATATCTCTATCATTATGATAAGCCTTATCTTCTAAGTCTATGGCTTTTTTTAAGACATCTTTATCCTTAGAAACTATCACTTCTTTTATAAAAGCTTTATCTTTCTTGCAGCTTTCATCTATATCATTGGCTTGCTCTATTAGAAGCTTCATTAGATCACTTTGTAAAGGATCTTTTATATTTGTACTTACACTACTATCATTTTCTTCCAAAAGTTCTTTTATGCTATATACATCCTTAGTATTTCCTGCGCCATCCATATAATCACTAATCTCTTCTATACATAGATACTCATTTTTGTTTAATCCACTACTTTTAGCACTATCTTTATAAAAGAATAATCTTATATCAATATCACCTAATTTCACAAAAGAATTTACATTTATAGTACTTATCTCTTCATCACCTATTTTTATATATTCACGGGAGTTTTTTATAGATTTATTTAATAACTCTCCTGAATAGCTTTTGGTCATTATAAAGTAAGCCACGCCAAGGCAAAGTACTTCTAAAAGAGAGTAGTACGGAGTTGGCTGATCATCTAGTATGTCTTTTACGGTACTTTTTACAGAGTCTATATCTCCTAATATCTCATACTCTTTTATCGCTTCTATCTTATCATAGCAGTCATCTTCGAAATTCATTCTATCACTAACATTTTTATTAACTCTGTCAAAGACTGCTTTAAATGCTAGAGTTGATTTTTCCATATACTCTTTTTCACTCTCTTTTATCTTCTCCATATCATTTGGTTGCTTTGCATAAGCATTTATATGAGAGACATTTATATCAAAAAGCTCATCGTACTTTAATTTGCTTAATTGAAAATCATAAGCATCGCTACTATTTTCTTCTGTATAGCTTTCACTATATTTTTCTTTGTTCTCTTCAATATTATCTATATAGCTTTTTTCTATCCTTGCAAATGGAGATAAATTTAGTAAAAGAGTTGATTTATCATTGTTTTGATCTATATCTATACTATATTTGCTATAGTCTTTTACTGGATTTAGAGTCTTTATGTCATTAAATTTTTGTTTTACCAGGTTGCTACTTTTTGATCTATTTATATCATCTTTTATAGTTTGATCAAGACTTTTACTAATAACTTCCTCTCTTAATCCTGCACTTGATCTAAAAGGAGAGTTTGAAAGAACAATGTAGTTTTTATTTAAATTTGAGAAGTCTTTACTATTCATCTCATCATTTACTGAGGTATTATTTTTATCGGATTTATCTGCTATTAGATTAGCTAACTTTATAGAGTTAAAATTTGAAGCACAGATAAAATTTAAATTTGCATTTGTACTTTTTATCTCATCTTTTAATCTACTAAATAAAGTATCATCACTTGAGCCAAAGCCTAAATTTTTATTTACCGCGTCATAAGAGCAAACCTCTTTGGAGTAATCAAATACAGATACATCATCTAAATATCCATATACACTATATCCTTCATCTGTATTATAGTTTGTCTCTTTTTCGTTAATGCTATATTTAAAAGGGCGGTAGTCTAAATTTAAGTGAGTAAAGTCCAAGAAAAAACTAGATCTAGAATTTTTATCACTTTTAAACACTAAGACATTGCAGTTTGAACTTATATTTAAAGTATTTACGATAGAAGCAAATCTGGATGTAAAAAAACTTAGTATTGGTAAGGATACACCGTAAAATACCCTATTGCTATCATATTCATGAATTGCATACGCCATCTTTCCAAGCTCATAAGCCACAAAACCAAGATTTGATTTTTTTATTATGGCCTTTGGATCGGTTATATCAACTAGACTTAATATAAAAAGAGCTATTTGTTTTATTATAAATTCTCCATTTTCCGAGCTTAGCTCTTTTAAATTTTTATCTAGCTCATCAAAACACTCTTTTATGCTTCTTTCAAATTTGGCCTCGTCTAATCCTTCACTAGCTATCAATGATTTAGCGTCATTTAGTAGATCATTTTTTAGAGTTTTTAAACAATCTCTTAAAATATTTTTAGCCTCATTATAATTAGAAACAATAAGCTCAAACATATGATAAAAACTTGATGGTTTATCTTCTACTTCATTACCATCTTTTAGCAACTCTCTATCATGCTCATCTTGAGCTAAATCCAATATCTCTTGATTATGTATTTTTGTTTGTAAAGGAGTAAGCCCTTCTCTTAAATTTTCAAAGAATTTATCAATAGCACTTTTTTTATGAACTACTTTTACCGGAATGCCTTTATATTTAAACTCCCTTACTCTATTTAGTTTGCTATCTTTAAAGCTCTCTTTGTCTACATAAAAATCAGTTATTATTGATATGTCTTTATCTTTATCTTTACAATAGATAAGATCAGAGACAATCTCCGCAATTATATTGCCAGAATATGAAGAGAGATAGTTTAAACTAGACGTATAAAGCGTCACACTCTTTGCATCAGCCATGTACTCTTTTATCTTTTTTAAACTCTCTTCGCAAGAGTAGGTTATATTTATATCATTCATCGTTATGCCACCACTACTATTTTAATTATATTTATATCATCGCTATATTCACTATCTAACCCGCAAGCAAATTTTATACATACTGTTTTTGCCTTACTTGGCGTAATATAGATAAGATTGTTATCGTCGCTAATATCATCTACAAATTGAAAAAATCCTATCCCGCTCTTAGGAAGCGTCATATCTTTATAGATAGGCTCAGTATATTTAGGGGTAATAAAAATAAAATTTTTATCCATAAGCGAGTATTTAAAGTTAAATGATGAGATACTAAATTTATCATCTCTAAATCGGGCCTTTAGATACTCTTTTAGCTTCTTATCTTTTATATCAGAGCCTTCGTCTAAATTTAGCTCCATTTCTTTAAATCCCTCTTGGTTTTTATATTCCACATCATTTAGCTTATATATACAAACGGCAAGATTATCTGTTTGATTAAGGGCTGATTTTATATGAAGCCTTATGTAGGCATTATTTAAATTTATATCTTTTATTACTTCGCTACTATCTTGCATACCAGGATTACTTAAACTATGCTCTAGTTTTAGTTTATTCTCTTTTTTTATGCACCTTAGCGAAGAGCCGGTGTTGCTTAGGCAGTTTGGCACTAGATCTTGCATTACAGCGTAGTGATCATTCATACTTTTTAAACTAAGTGCCGATCTTGGTACATAAGCTACTATGACGCATGGGGTCCTAGCTGAGCAGCCTACTATCGGTGAATTTATAAAATCAACATCAAGTATCACGCCTTGATCATCTGATCTTATGCTCCTGCCTGCCCTACTTTTTAATATCACATGACCACCATGTGGGCAAATGATAGTGTCGTCTTCTATGACAGGGCATGAAGTCGCAGTGGATGAAATTTCTTTAGATTGATTATCTTTTTGTAAATTTTGCCTTTGATTTAAATTTGAAAGAGCCTCTTTAGTCTTTTTGCTCATTGGTTTTAGATCGATATTTAGACTCTTATTTAGTAGTGAATAATTTAATATATTTGCTTGAGAATTTCTATAAGCAACATTTAGCCTTCCTATATCTTTATCCTCGTCTCTTGGCTGATGAGTAAAATTTAGAGGGATATTCTCATCACTATTATATTTTTCGTCTTTAAAATAAAGTGGATAATCCTCCTCTTCATTGGCTTTAGACAAAAGGGCAGAGTTTAGATATATTCTTTGATTCATATTTTTACTATCTAGATTAAATATCTCCTTTAATACTTCAACATCAACGATACTTTTATCTACTGCACTTACACTAAGGGTATCGTTGTTTTTATAAAAGATACTTCCTACACTCTCATTCATAAGAGCTTTTATATCATCGGTTGCTACTTTATTGCTGTAGGCTACATCATCGTTATTTTGAGCAGATTTATTATTAGCTATTACTATGGCTTCATCACTAGAGCTTATGTCCTTAGAGTCTATGCTAGCCAAGAAATTTTCATTTTCTTTTAGCTTTGCTAGATCCGCATATTTTAGATTTATTATGCTCTTTAGCATATCTATTCTATCTTTTACAAAGATGCTAGCCTCTGCTATATCTACTCTATTGTCTCGTAGTATCGTTATATTTTTATAGATGTTTTTGCTATAAGAGAAGTATTTACCAAGCTCATTTACATCTATCTTTTTTTCAAATACAAATAAATTCAAAGCACAAATTGCCACTAGCATATCTATATCGCCAGCTCTAGCATCACTTACTATCTTTGTCGCATCTAGTTTATCTAGATCATCTATATCTAGTATCTTTACTAGATGTGCTTCTTTGTTGCTATTTTTATCTATGTTGCTGCCTAAATTTTCTATTATATACCCGACCATATCTTGCTTAAAATTTTCATCACTAAATTTGCCATATTCGTAAAAGAGATTTAAATAAGCATAAAAGATATATAAAGGCGTATCTAGCATAGAAGCATCACTTATATCATCTATATTTACATCTAAATTTAACTTCGATCTTATGCATTTTAGTTTAAATTTAAGAGACTGGATATATTCATTTAGATAATCAAGTGCTTCAGCTATATCTTTACCCTCTATCTTGGCTTCATTTTCTTTGTTTTCCAAGAGATAACACAACATATATAAAACCAAAACGCTCTCTTTTAAAAAGTGAGATCTAATTAATATATTCACCAAGTGTCTATTCTCGGTATTTTCATACTTTACTTCGCCAGTTGTATCTATGCCTAGCTTATAGCCTAGATCAGATATGACCGAAAAGGTAGGTTCTATCAAAACAGCTACATCTTTTGAAAAGCTATCTTCATCTCTATTTATACTTTGTTTAACGCTCTCTACGTGATGTATCTCTATGTCTATATCTTTTTCTTTGCTAGCTTTATTTATATTAGAGCTCACCTTTTTATCTGCAAGAGTCTTTTGAGCTTGTTCATTATTTTTAACTACATCTACATATTCATCTACGCTGCTCTTATCATCTTTAAAGCCAAACATGCCTTTTATCTTATTAAAGACTGAGCCTACCATCTTTCCTATAAAGCCATCTTTATCTATGACTCTTGCTATCCATCTTGCACCTTTTGCTATGGCTTTGGCTACAAAGCTAAGAAGCCTTAAGCTCCAAGTAAAAGCTGAAGCTAATATGCCACCATAAATTCCTGGAGCGTTATAAGTATAAAGTTCTTTTACTCCGCTATCTTTAAAGGTTACTGCATATATTTGAGCTAGATGACCTCCTAATGAGTGACCTGATAAAATGATGTCTTTAGCGATGTTATCTAAGCCACTTAAGTTTTGACTATGAGAATTTATAGCTTCTTGCATAGAGGATTGAAGTGATTTTAAAGCAGATATTTGCATAAGCGCTCTTGATGTGATGGCCATAAAGGCATCATCTAAGAGATCGTTTATTTTCATCTCTGTTCCTCTAAAGCCTATTATATAGTTTGACTTAAGAGTGTCATAAAATATAGTTGAGCTAAAACCTGATTTTTGATTAGGTATGTGCTTTACTAGCTCATAGCGATTAACAAATAGTTTTGTGCGAGGAGAGAGGGATTCAGGCTTATAAAAGATATAGGGTGGCTGATCTGGTACCAAAGCTATAAAATTTTTTACATCATTTTTGAGTTCAGTATCTTTTGTTTCTCCATTTGCCCCAACTGGTTTCTTTACTATTTTATCTGCCATAAATCTTGCTTCTATACAAAGAGCATAAGCGGTAAGGTCACCAAATTTTCTATTGTTTGTTTGTGATGTGTCTGTTTCATTGCTTATATCAATTTTATCACCCAAGGTAATATCATCTGCATATCTCCAAACAGGCTTTTTCTTTTCATTTTCTCTATAAGAATTTACAATGTTTTCAGGGACATTATCTTTACCAAATTTATCATAAAGCTCATCAAGTCCATTTCTTTCATTCTCAAATACATTATGAAGCATTGCATAACTTGCATCAGCTATATCAATATAGTCTTTAAAGCAATTTATTAGCTCTTTATTTGATTTTTTAGTTTGCACTTACTTGTCCTTGTTTGCTTTTATAAATTTGTTGTTTGTTAGAATGAATTTGTTTCCACCGCTTACTGGAACTATACTTTTTTTACTAAAGCTTATTCCCATTCCTTCATCTCCAAATAAGCCATATTTAGTACTGTATGTTTCATAATAAACATCTATGCTTATAGGAACTATTTCTCCATTATCATCTACATATAATTTTCCTAAATCTAAATATGGTTTTTCTTTGTTAAAATTTTCTAAACCTATAAACTCAATTATTTTATTTATATAGACCTCAGAAATTTTAGCTTTTTTACCAGTTTGGTTTTCATAATCTATCCAGCGAATGTAGTATTTTTTACCATTTGAGAGGGTTTGATCCATTTTTGGATTATCGTAAAACTCTGTTTTTAAAATTTCTCTCATTTTTTGATTTCTTTCATTTTTATTAGGTATTGTCTTTATTCTCTCTAAAATTTCTTTTCTTTTACTATCTCTTATTTGTTCTTGTCTCTCTATCTCTTTCTCAAATTTCTCATCAAATATATATACTCCACCATATTGTTTAGCTAAGTTTTCTAGCTCAGAGTTACTTATCTTTTTGTTTGCTTGATTAGCTGAGCAAGCTATTAAGAATATACTTGTTAGAAGTAAGAGTGTTATAGCTAGAAATTTCATTGATTATCCTTTTATGTTTGAAATTTTAGTTTGGATATTTTATTGTTATTGTATTTATAATATTATTAATTTATTATGTGCTGTTTGGGGTTTATTAAAATTTATTATGCAGATAAAAATTTATTTTGGGTATTTTTATAGCTTACTTTATTTATCATAAAGCTCATCAAGTCCATTTCTTTCATTCTCAAATACATTATGAAGCATTGCATAACTTGCATCAGCTATATCAATATAGTCTTTAAAGCAATTTATTAGCTCTTTATTTGATTTTTT